>JAVYLQ010000008.1:0-20215 GCA_038740615.1 Candidatus Anstonellales archaeon
TGATTCGGAAAATGTGGGTTCTATATCATCTATTGATATCGGTAGGTTATATTTTTCTATTAATCTTTTCAATTCCTTCTTTTCTTCATCATTTAATGATTTTGGGTTGTCTAATAGTTTTCTTAATTTTCTTAGCTCATTCAATTTATTATTTAATTCAGTTTTCTTTCCTAATAAGATTTTATTGGCCTCCCTAAGTGCCTGAATTACCTCTCTACCTAAATCTCCTGTTGCAGCTTTCATTGCCAGTTGGAAGTGCTCAATAGTTTTTAGATCCAATCCCGCATATGCTAGAAGAGTTCCTTTGGTAAAATGTTGTATTGTTAATGATAGAGCTGTTAGAAATGCACCAAAGTGTGTTATTTTTGTTTCTGGTTTTTGCTCATTTCTCTCAGTAGAATCAGTTGTTCTATCTACAACTTTCTTTGAAGCCGTTTCAATGCTCAATAAATCATTCACAAACTCATCAATTTTATTATCCACCCAGAGTAATAAGTCGTTTATAAATTTAAATGGGGCGGATATAATCCCACTGATTTCATAAGCAACTCTCTTGAAACCAAATCCACTCTGCTCTTCAAAATTTGATGAAGAGGATGCTTTTCCACTTTCTTGCTCAGCAATTGGTTGAGCAGATTCTTTCTGTTCTTGCTCAGTTGTATTCTCACTCATCAAATCTTCTGGAACTGTAGATTCAGATTTCTTCTTATTAGTACTTTTATTAACATTCTGATTAAGAACAGCTCTATCTAGAAAATCTCCAACATTTACTAATAAACTAGATGCTTGTCCAACCAATACATTTGTTTTTGTGTAAGTCTCTCCAATACTCTGAACCACACTCTTCTGAGTTAATTCTTTCTCCGCCTCATCCTGTATTGTCATTATATTATCTGGAGCAAATCCCACATTTCCCTTGTTAGCGTACAACCCTATTCTATATGCATCATTAGGGTTATATATGAATTTAGAAAAGTCTAACCAACCCAAAAATCCTGGATTCTTAGATAACCACAATCCACCTAATCCTAACAGAGCTAGAAATAGAATAGTGAGGGCATCATTATTCTGACTACCCGAGAAGTTCAAGCCCGTGAATATATTGAATAGTTTTCCTTGTGTCCTATACCAAACTCTCCAATCTACACCATCAGGAGAGGGAATCATATCCATGTTTATATTTGTAGGACTTCCTGCACATGGATTTAAGCTTTCTCCTGGAGGAGTCATGAATTTAACCTCAAATTCTATATAAGGATTGTTTATCGATGGATTACTTGCCAACTCTGCGGAGAATGGAAGTAGATAATAGTTTGCTGATCTAAACTGACCTACGTTTAGAGTAACATAACCATTATTACCGATTTGAAAATAACATGCCCGTTCAGTTCCATCAGATAGAGTATATCTAAATATCCCCATCATCCCCTGTGGAATATATCTTGAATTTCCATCAGTTATATTTACATAAATAGTGATCTGATTATTGTTTATACTATAGGTCGATTCTACCCCCAGAATCTGTCTGTGATCGGATATATAGGAATGAGTAATAATGATTAGAAATAGTATCCAGATCATAGATAATAAATTTATATTTGTTTTTTTAAAGCTATCTATCTAACTAAACTATGAAGCTAGCAGCACTATATAGTGGTGGTAAAGATAGTCATCTAGCTACATCCATATATTTCGATCAAATTGAATACTTGGTAACGATAATTCCAAAGAGCAGATTTCCGTATATGTATCACCCGATTAATCTACATATTCTTGACAGACATGCTCAGAGTATGGGTAAGGAGATTCTAAAATTTGAACAGAAGGGAGAGGATGAACTGGAGATACTAAAGGAGGCTATGGCTGAATTGAAATCACATGGTGTTACAGGGATTGTTACTGGTGCTATAGCTAGCAATTATCAATACTCAAGAATCTTTAGATTAGCTGAACAATTCAATCTAAAGGTGATTGCCCCATTATGGCATATTGATATAGATGATTATCTGAGACTCTATAGAGATTATGGATTAAAGGCTATTATCGTTGGTGTGTATGCGTATCCTTTGGACGATTCGTACCTATTGAGAGAATATGATAGAGAATTAGCATATTATTTTAACACAATCTCTATAAATCCGTATGGGGAGGGGGGAGAGTTCGAGACCTTTGTATATCAGAGTAATATAATGCCAAGAATAGAATTTAGGATTAACAGAATTGAGGGGAAGAATAATTCTTGGACAGCATATTTAGAATAGTTTTAAAAATATATTTGATCTTAATATAAAGCGGTGAATACTATGGCTAGAAAAGAACACCTTAATATAGTGTTTGTAGGACACGTAGATGCAGGTAAGAGCACTACTGTAGGAAGAATTCTGTATGAGACTGGTAAGGTACCAGAGCAGATAATAGCTAAGCTAAGAGAAGAGGCACAGAGATTAGGTAAGGCTACATTCGAGTTTGCTTATGTAATGGATAGGATGAAAGAGGAGAGAGAAAGAGGAGTTACTATTGATATATCCCACCAGGAATTCGAGACTAATAAGTATTTCTTCACTATTATAGATGCTCCTGGTCACAAGGATTTCGTTAAGAATATGATTACTGGAGCTTCACAAGCTGATGGAGCTGTTCTAGTTGTGTCCGCAAAGGATGGTGTTCAGCCTCAGACAATTGAGCATGCAGCTCTTCTGAAGGTTCTGGGAATCAATCAATTAATAGTTCTTATTTCAAAGATGGATGCAGTTAATTATGATAAGGCTACATATGAGAAGGTTAAGACTGATGTACAGAATCTGCTAAAGAAATTTGCTTACAAAAATGTAGAGCAGATCCACATCATCCCCGCATCTTCATATTTTGGGGATAATCTAGTTAAAAAGTCTGATAAGATGCCTTGGTATACTGGACCTACTCTGTTTGAAGCTCTAGATACATTTACACCTCCTAAGAAACCTACAGATAAACCATTCAGGATGCCTATTCAGGATGTGTATAATATTCAGGGATTTGGTGTGGTTGTAGTTGGTAAGATGGAGGCTGGTGTTCTTAAACCAGGTATGAAAGCCGTTATAAATCCTGGTAACTTTGTAGTTGAAGTTAAGAAAATTGAAACTCATCACCAAGAGTTACCAGAGGCAGTGCCTGGAGATAATATAGGAGTTAATGTGAAAGGTATAGAGAAGAATCAAGTAAAGAGAGGATACGTACTAGGAGATATAAATAATCCACCAACAGTAGTAAAATCCTTTAAAGCTCAGATCGCAGTATTAAATCACCCTAGTGCTATAGGAGTCGGTTATACTCCTGTATTCCATGCACATACTACACACTTCCCTGCTAAGATAGTTGAGATAATAAGCAAGCTAGACCCTAAAACTGGTCAGCCTATGAATGAGAAAGTTGAGTTCCTAAAGAATGGAGATGTGGCAATTGTTAAGATAGAGCCCCTGAAACCAGTGGTTATAGAGAAGGCTCTAGACTACCCAGCTCTAGGTAGATTTGCAATAAGAGATATGAATCAGACAGTTGCAGCAGGTATTGTGATTGATGTGGAGAAGGCACAGTGATGATATGGCTAGTAAGATATGGATAAAAATTGAATCCGAGAATCTTGATAGTATAAAAGAGGTAGAAACTCAAATAAAACAACTGACACAGATGTATAATCTAGAGCTGAATGGCCCAATTCCTCTGCCAATCAAAGAGCTGAAAGTGACTGTTAGGAGAACTCCATGTGGGGATGGTTCTGATACATATGAGACATGGAGGAAAAGAATATATAAGCGAATTATCATAGTTAAGGGGGAGGATAAGGATATAAGAAATGTACTGAAAATGAAAGTACCTACTGATATCAGCATAAAGGTAAAACTATTACCGGTGAGCTCATGAATCTCTGGAGAGACATCCCCCCAGGAACTCCTGACAAGGCAAATATAGTTATAGAGATCCCTAGAGGTAGTAGAAATAAGTATGAGTATAATCGGGAGACTGGGGTAATAGAACTTGATAGAGTATTGTTCTCCTCAATGCACTACCCTACAGATTATGGTTTCATCCCACAGACATACTATGACGATGATGACCCTATAGATGCTTTATTTTTCTCCCCATTCTTCTCAGTAACCTACCCAGGAGTAGTAGTAAAGGGGAGATTGATAGGAGGGTTTAGAATGGAAGATGAGAAAGGTGTGGATGATAAGTTAATATTTGTACCCTATGAAAAAGTATTTCCTCATCAGAAGAGAGCTACTTTAGAGCATCTGTCAGATTCATTAAAAGAGGAGATTAAGTACTTCTTTAGTAGATATAAAGATTTGGAGAATAAGAAGGCTGAGTTCAAAGGATGGATTGATCTGGAGCAGGCTACACAGATATTCAATAGAGCAGTACAACTATACAAGGAAAGGTTCTAATCTGATTTTCAGCTCTTTTAATCTATTTTTATAATATTCTCCATCTATATTGAATCGATCTCTGAAAATCTCTCTAGCAATTCTATAATCGCTATCTGAAATTGATCTTATTATGTTTACCCAATTCTCCAGAGTATCCTCCTGAACTATCCATTCTTCTGGTAGTTCATCAGCTAGCCCTATGTTTCTGTAACACACACATGGCAGATGAGCACTTAAACCCTCAACAATTACATATTCAATAGCTCCTCTATCTGCTGGATGTAACAACATCTTAGAATTTTTCAGCAGATTGAATTTTGTATCCTCATTAGGATCCACCACTAATTTAACATTATCGTATTCCTTACTCATATTAAGAATATGCCTAAAGTACCTCTGATCCGATGAGGGTTTGGTGATTATTACAAAATTCTCATCTCTTAATATATTTGCGATTCTGAATACCAGTTCCAATCTCTTGATAGGGTGAGCTCTGGCTATAGTTGTTATATACAACCTCCTACTATTCCCTACTTCCTCCCTAGCAGGAGGCATATGTAAATTATCCAAACCTAATGATTGGAAATATCTACTACTTCTCATAGTAGATGTGATAAGAATAGCTTTTGGATGTTTGTATACTACTTTGAACAGATTCCTAGTGATTTTATCTATAACTCTATTCTTGTTCCAACTCTCTTCCATATACAATACTACTCTATTTTTGAATAACAATTCTAGAGATCTGGGATTGATCAGGAATGAATGAGATAGATGGAATATATAATTATCTCTTATATCTCTGATAGCTATATAACTATTCCCTAAGTCTATATTATACAATACCTTGTCTAACCTGTCAATATTGAATCCAATTGTTTCAAGAGCTCTATAAATACTATAATAAACTGGATGATCTCCTATATATGATATCAATTTCATAAGTAACTCATTTCGATTATCATGGCTACTAATTGAATATAGGGATTAGTACCTATAGTTATTCTGTAGTGATACTCAGAGATTATTCTAGTTAAATTTGCTCTACGGGTTTCATCCATATTTGGATATAAATCTATGGCTCTGAGTAATCCTTGGATAATCTCTTCTGGATCATTCCCCTCCTCTAATAGTGATATAATTTTCTCCCTAGCTTCAGTCCGTTTCTTAGCTAAGATTAATGATAACAACTCTTTAGCTCTCTCTATTCCAACTTTACCAGAAATTTTCTCTATCAGATTCTCATCTATAATATTACCATTACTTGCATAATGGGCACTCTGGAGTATTGTTATTATCTTTCTCAAATCCTCTCTAGCGATCTCTATCAGACTTCTCTTAGCATCCTCAGTTATCAATACTTTCTCCGTCTGTATTATTCTGTCAACTAACTTTTCAATCTGATCAATTGGTAGAGGTGCAAATCTGATCACAGCTACTCTGCTCTGGATAGGGGGAATGATTCTGTTTATGTAATTGCAGCTAAGAATGAACCTTGTATACTTAGAATATAACTCCATCATCCTTCTTAGGGCCTGCTGAGCATCTGTGGTTAGAGCATCAGCTTCATCTAAGAATACGATTTTGAAACCTACTTCATTATCAGGTAATAGCTTTGCAAATTCCTTTACTTTATCCCTTATCGTATCTATCCCCCTCTCATCACTTGCATTCAGCTCTAGGAAATTACCAGACAGCTTATCGTTATAGAATGCTCTAGCTAGTATTAATGCTGTGGTGGTTTTTCCTGTTGAAGGAGGACCTGCAAACAGAAGATGTGGGATATCTTTCCTTCTAATAAATCCAGTTATTAGTTCTTTGATACTTTCACTACCTAAGAGTTCATCAACCGTTTTTGGTCGGTATTTTTCTATCCAAGGTATATTACTCATGATTTATATTGAGTGGCCATGTTTTAAAATCATATCACAGAAATAACAATGTCCCCGTCAACATTAGTAATGTTCAATACTATATTCCCAACAATTCGTCCAGAGGTGATATTAACTCTAAATGGATAGATTTTGACAATATCTCCATAATCAGATATATTGAATATCATTATAGTATTATTACCCTGGTGTCTCACTGTGATACTCTCCAATTTTATAGGATAATCGTATTTCTTAACAATGTAACTACCATTCCCTTGATACTTTATATTTTTTATATCGGAATCTAAATCAATTATCCAATTAGCCGAATTCAGATTGTTTACATTATTCATCATAGAAGCATACTCTGACAGGATCAGAGAGATTATTGGTAAGATTAGAACTAATATAACACCAATTAATAGGAAATATTCTGTAGCTATCTGAGCCCTCATGCTATTTTTATCAATCTTCTATTTAAATATCTGTATCAACATTTTTCTTACCTTTCTTCTTTCTTGATATTCGATTCATTATAATCCCTATTAAATTTCTTATTAGAATACCTGGATCATGAGCTACATCTTCAGCTATCAATATAGGGTAATTATCGCTGTGTACTGTTAATTTCCCCTCATATATTTTGGACTTTTTGAATCTTGCTGTGATTCTAGGATTTTTTAGCATTCTGTTAAGCTTATTCTCAAATTCCACTAGCTCCCTCATTACCATGCTGTAACTATATCCGTCGTTTAGTCCAAATATACTTATATTTGATGTGGTATATCTAAGGTTTCTAAGGACCATTCTTAGAACATCTTTTCTCTTAATAACTCCTTTGATCACTCTATCATATACAACTGCAACATCATAATCAAGTACCTCTGATATAGGTGTTTTCATAGACACACTAGGTAGTTCTTTGAGTAATATATCACTGACTCTCTTAACTAATTTTCCAACTCTTTCAAAATCCTTCCTCCCTGGTCTATTAGATAGGATATCAGCTAAAAGAACCTCATCATAAGATATAATCCCTATAGGTTTCTTCTTCTGATCTATTACTATTACATAATCTAATCCCTCTCTAAACATGAGTAGTTTGATGTTTTCCAAATCTTCCTTATCAGAAACAGTTGATATATTGGTATCCATAACATCTCTTACAGTTACATCTGAAGGTATATACCTCATAATTTCATCTTTGATCTCTGATATGTGTATTGATTTGATTGGTTTACGCTCACTATCCACCACAACTATGAACTCTCCATGCTCTAGAAGAGCTTCGATTATCTTCTGCATATTATCTAGCTCATGCTCAGTTAGAGCGACTATAGATTTAGTAACTCTCTCTACCTTGGTATTCTTATAATTCCTGTATATATTCATAGCTCTCTTGTCCACTACTCCCAAGAATCTGCCTTCAGAATCAACCACTACCACATCTTTATCCGCAAGCACATCATTAACTATCTCCCGTATCTCCTGATCAGATCTTACTATTATCATACTCTTATTCTTAAGAAAAAACTTTTAAAAATATATTCACTCTATAAAGATGGGTGAGTTTAGTGTATAGAGTAGTCGAGGTTGAAGAGTATGTTAGAATTCCTCCATCGATGCTGAAGATGAATAAAGAGGAGGCTGTTAAGGAAGTTCTAATCAGCCAATATAAGAATAAATATACTGATGCATTTGGATTAGTATTGGATATAATTGATATAAAAGTGGAGCAGGAAAATGTAATCGTAATAAACGATCCTAAGATATATTTCAAAACCAGATTTAAGATACTATCGTTTACAATCGATAGGCGTGAAGTAATGTTAGGTATAGTTAAGGATATAGTTGATTATGGTGCCTTTGTGCTAATAGGTCCTTTTGAAGGTCTAGTTAATATTGCGCAGATATCTGATGAGAAATTCACTTTTAATAAGGAGAAAAAGAGATTAGAGAATGCCGATAAAACTAAAACAGTAGAAATAGGGGATAAATTATATGTTAAAGTAGGAACAGTATCTATGAGAGATGGTCCTGCCAAAGCAAAAATATCGTTATCATGCAGGGGACCGGGTTTGGGGAATCTGAAATGGATAGAGGAGATTCAAACTCCAAAGAATAGTAAAAAGGGGAGAAGTAAATGAAAGCTTGTAAGAATTGTAAAGCTATTGTTTATGAAAAGAAATGTCATGTGTGTGGAAGTACTAACTTAGCAAAGAAATTCTCCGGTCTGATAATAATCTTAGATGAGCAAAATTCTATAATATCTAGAAAGCTAAACCTGAAACAGGGAGAATGGGCAGCTCAGATAGATGAATAGCTTTAAATTAATTTAAGTAATATTAAAACTAGGAAGGTGTGTTTGATGGGAAGAGGAAGAGAACCTCTGGTAACATGTGATGCATGTGGAAGAACTGTGCCCAGAGATAAAGCAGTGGAGTATGTGAAATCTTCTATTGTAGATATCGATCAGAAAGATGTAGTTATAGATCTAACCAAGAGAAAAGTATACTATTGTATTAGCTGTGCTAAACACAGGAAGATCTTCGAGAAGAAAAAGAGAATGTTTAGGAAAGAATGAGAGAGCAGGAGAGAAGGTTTATTGAGGAAGTGCTGGGCAGGGTTCTAATGATAAATATAGGCAATTTACCGATGTTTATATACAAATCCACAAAAAGACCTGGATATATAGTTAGCTATTACTTGGATATAAGTGCTTCGGATAAGGTTGGGGATGTTGCTGCTGTATGTGGTGCTGTGAGGAGCAAAGAGGAATTTTTGAGAGCAAAGCTCACAGCTGTAACCAGCTGGGCAGAGAAGATAGGCTTGAAATCTGGAATGCAGGTTAAGAGAGCTATCAAAATACTTGAAGAATATAAGTAATATTTATAAATACTATTCCTATAATTAAGAGATTATGAAGATACCAGCTAATCTTACTACATTCTGTCCATATTGTAATAAGCATACTGAGCATAAAGTAAGTAATTACTCTCCAGGTAAGAGAAGGAGTTTAGCATTTGGAAATGTTAAGTTTGAGAATAAGCTAAAGGGACATGGGGGTAAAAGGGCTGGAAAGAAGAGTGTGAAGAAGCAGGGAAAGAGACAGGTGGTGGTACTTACCTG
This sequence comes from Candidatus Anstonellales archaeon, assembly GCA_038740615.1. Classification (GTDB taxonomy): domain Archaea; phylum Micrarchaeota; class Micrarchaeia; order Anstonellales; family J096; genus JAADEL01. Next base: position 9,410 of record JAVYLQ010000008.1, read on the forward strand.
TAGCGAATGTAGTAAAAAACAGATGAGAGTTTATATTAAAACCAGAACCAAGAAAAAAATTGAGGTGAAGCGATAATGAGCGGTTTTATAAAGATAAGATGCAGAAAGTGCGGTACTGAAATGATAGTATTCTCACATGCATCCAGAAACATCAGATGTCCTAAGGATAATGAACTTGTAGTCCAATCCACTGGAGGGAAGGTAAATATTGTGAACGCAGATATAATACAGACTTATGGATAGAGATAAGTATAGAGTTGTAAAAGTCACAAGAATCGAGGAGTTTGGAGTTTACTGTGATGTATTAGACCAACCCGGTTATCAGGGATTTGTCCCTAGAGGCGAAGTATCCTCAAGTTGGATAAGAGATATTAGTAGAGATATACGCGTTAATGAGATAAGAGTTGGTAAGATCCTTTCTATAGATCACAATTCAAAGATAATTGAACTGTCTTTTAGAAGAGTGGGTGAAAGGGAGAAAGCAGAGATATTACAACATTACAATAATGAACAGACAGCCATGAATATACTCAGGAGCTCTATGAGTAGAGCTCGTATCAAAAGGAGTATTGAGAGTATAGTGGAATCAATAAGATCTAAATATAATAGTATATATGAATTTTTCAGAGCAGCATCTCTAGATGAGTCTGTTCTAGAAACAGTAGATCTACCAAAGACTCTAAAAACATATCTAAAGGAAGAAATATCAAAGAGATTCAGCCATATTATCTATAGGATCAGATTGGATATATCAGCAATATCTTATGCAGAGGATGGTTTAGATAGGATAAAGCAGCTTTTCCAGAATGTGACAGCTAAATACATTGGTGGAGGTAAATACATAGTAAATCTAGAACACAAGAATCCTAAAGAGCTTAGAAAAATGGGGGAACAGCTAGGTGAGGAACTGTCTAAAAGAGCTAAAGAATTAGATATTGAATTTACATACAATCTCTTAGAGAAATGAAGATCAGGAAATGTAGATTGTGTAAATCATATACATTAAAGTTATACCATTGTGGGGTTCCTACTGATAAGGCCAATCCTCCAAATCTAAAATTCAAATATCTTAACAACACCTAATAGTATTGTCCCAACAAACATAATAATTCTCATCATCTCATGGATTTTCCTAAAATCAGATTTTCCAGATGATATCAAAATCTTAAACTTCAGATACATTAGGAACATTATGAGGGGAATTGTAATTATTATCGATACAGGTTTCAGCAAGCTAAGATACACTATTGAAACTAAATACATATAAATCATTATTATAATCACGAGTTTTGTACCAGTAACTCCTATTACGACCGGTAATGTCCTTATCCCTTCTTGACTATCTCCTTCCACATCTTCCATGCTCTTCACTAATTCTCTGATAACTCCAAATATAGCTACAGCTACAATAAACACGTTCAGAAAATTATCAGATAATTCTGATGAGATGTATAAGTAAGGATATATGAATGGGGCTGTCATAGTTAGTGCAACCACAACATTCCCCACAATCGGAAGTCTCTTGAAAATATAATTGTAAAGAATAGATATTATCAGAAATAAAATATTGAATGCTATTACGTATTGATTTGAGAATAGCATCAGAATCAAGGAGATCACAATCAATATACCTAGGATGGTATATGTCTCCCCTATAGAAATCTTTCCGGATATCAATGGCCTATCTAATCTTCTATTCTTCAAATCAGTTCTATAGTCGATTATATCATTTACTACAAATGCTATATATTGTATTATTACTGGTAGGATTATGCCTATAATACCTATGTAGAGAGGATCTCCATTCAGATAGTAGCTAGTTAGCATTATAGCTAGTACAGTAAATATTGCTCTATCAGCTCTAACTAGATCTACTATAGCTCTGATATCCATCTATCAACTACCCCAGTGACATCTCTGTGGAAGATCCTACCTAAGTTGGATACATCTCTAGTTAGCAGATCGACAAGTTTTGGATCAAATCTGACAGATTGTCCGAAATCTATTATATACAACCTATCCCCTACCAGAATATTATACTCACTTAAATCTCCGTGTATATAGCCTGCTCTAAATAATCTATATATCTTATCCAAAAGTTCATCAAACCATCTCTCATCTTTAGTTTTTATGTCGTGTAGTTTGGGATAGGGTATTCTATTCTCACCCAAGAAACTCATCACAATGATATTATCCTCTTGATAAATCGGTACAGGTACATCGTGAATTGTAGTATATGCTATCTCTAGATTCTTAAACTCTTTTCTTGCATAGGCCACCGCTATTTCAAAGTCACTATTGTACTCTCTATTTATGTATTTCTTTCTGGAATTGAAGAATCTACTAGTTTCTGGTTTGTAGATCTTTATAACTCTCTCCTGTCCCTCTCTGGTAGCTAGGAATACTGCTGCCTCTTTACCCTCAGCTATTTTCCCAACAATCTCTGTTATTATCCCCTTTTTTATTATTCTACTAAGTGCCTTTAGACTCCTCCTATCAAATACTAAACTCTCAATTTCCCTATCTTCCCAGAGCATTTCTGTACACCCTTATAGTCTGTTCTGCAATACTATCCCAGGATAATATTTCAAGTTTCTCTCTAGCTCTCTTGAGTTCTGCACTAAGATCCAGACGATCTAACTTATCTATGATCTTTCCAATATCATCATCTATCAGATATTTCTTGTATTCATTTCCAAACAGATATTCTAGAAATGTAGGGATTTCCCCAACAGGAGTGGCTATGAAAGGCCTTTCACAAGCTATACTCTCAACCATTACCATTGGAAAACCTTCATATCTAGAAGGCAATACAACATATCTACTATTACAATATATTTCTACAATCTGCTCATAATCAACCTCTCTAAAAACAACATTACTTCTAGACCTGGCTTTTAGTTCATTTATGAAACCATCTTCATCAGATCCAACTACCATTATATCTCCTGCATATTCGTCTATCAACCTATCTACCCCTTTATCTCTATCTAATCTACCTATATAAGTTACATACCTTGATTCTCTGTAAGATCTGTTACATTTGAATCTATCCAGATCAATTCCATTATATATCAGAACATAATTCTTGTGTATCATCTCGATCTTTCGAGAGACACTTATTACCTTAGCTCTCCTGAGTAAATGGATTGCTATGGCGTTGTAAATTTTGAATAGTTTATGTCTATCTGGAATCCCATGAACAGTCCATACCACAGGTTTTCCACGTAACATCCCAATAAAAGCTCCAATAATCGAAAACAGATTTCCATAACCATGCACATGAATGATATCGTATTTTTCAGTTATCAATTTTACAACAGACTTAATATCTGGTAATGGAGTCGATAGACCTGGTATTCTGATAGGATTTTTAGGGTATACTACCTCTACATCAATCTCCTTTTTCTGTAGAGATTTTGTAAGGTTGTATATGTGTATAGCTATACCATCCTTATTTGGATAGTAAGTATGTGAGAAAATCAACACTTTCATTGTCTTCTGCTTCTAACCTCATCAACTATAGCCAACCAGCTATCTCCAATCTTGTTCAGATAATTTCCAAAAGTCTTAGAGATAGTTATTTTCAGCTTTCTGCTCTTCTTATTGATATCAGAGAACTCTCGTTCTATCTTTATCAATCCAAATGCTCTGAGCTTTACTAATACTCTATTATAGAATGTGGCCTTGCTTATACTATTGTTTCTAACAAACTCTGCTATATCTGTAGAGTATAACTCTCCATTCTTCTGTATCAGTAGATTTATAAATCTGTTAGCTATTGTGTTGTATTTGGGGCTGATCTCTGGGGGAAATACGAAAAACAGAACCTCCTGTAAGGAGAATAGATTCTTGGTAGGTCCTTCATTCTCATCTTGAAATCTCCTGAGTGTTGGATCATAATGAGCGGGTAAGTATAATATATTTTTAGACTTAACTTTCTTTATCATAAACGCCCTGGGCAGGATTCGAACCTGCGACCTTCCGGTTAACAGCCGGACGCTCTACCTCTGAGCTACCAGGGCTACTTATTTAAATTGCAGCTAATGTTTAAAAATCTATTCAGCTATGGAAGAGTAATGTTTTTAAACACTTTTGTATATTATAAATACATGGACAGCAAAACTGCTGAACAGAAAATTGCCGAAATGAATAACGAAGAAAATATAATAAAAGTACTAGATCCAAATTTTAATAATAATATAACTGTTTTTGAAAATCCAATAGATGCCCTATCTGGTTTAAATAAATTTTTAAGTGAATCTAATAATCAAGAAAACCAAGAAGAATTAAAGAGACTAGAAGAATTGTTAAAGAATTTATTGTTAAACAACTAGTATTTTTAAAAAGCTTGTTTCTGATCATTAACTGGAAGCGGGGTAGGGTAGCCTGGAGTGCCCGCCGGGCTCATAACCCGGAGATCGGTGGTTCAAATCCACCCCCCGCTATTAAACACTTTTCACAACATAAATATTTTTAAATAGTTGTAAATAATATAAAACCATGGAGCTATTAAGAACCGATGGAATTAGTGCTAATGGGGTTTTTTTGGTAGGTAACAGAGAGATAAGAATTGTAGATAATAAACAGGAGATGGGGATGCTATTTATACCGGCAGAATCAATTCCGAAATCTTTGGAATTGAGTAATAATGTATCATACAAGGGTAATGCTAAGATAGTATCTCTTGAAGTAATAGATTCTACTGGAAAGAGGAGGAAGTTAGATCTGCTGGTTGCAGGTAATATCGTGTTCTTCAGATTTGATCAGGAGAGTAGATGGACAGTATATAGCCCAAATGTACTTCCATTAGATCAGTATCGAATCGAACTGAATGGCAGATCTGTTCAATTATCAAATGTTATCTCTATTGAAGATAGAGTATCACCAAGAGTCAGAATTCCAGGATATAGACAGAGAATTTATGATACATTGGTAATTAAACCTGAATTTAAAAACTCTATCCCTGTTCAATCTCTAGAACTCAAAGATTCAGTAGTATTAAATGAGCTTAGACCCACAAAGATGACTTCTCAGAAAACTGAAGATTCAAAGAGATCTACAAATAATTTACCTCAAGTAATCAGTAGCACACAAGGGACTTTTGTTGTGAATGGAACTAGTATAAGATTGGTTAAAGATTTTCATATCACTAGCATGTTCTCCCCTGCAAATACTATCCCCCCATCGATGGTGTTAAATGATAACGTATACTTTTCAGGAAAGGCCAAAATAGTATCTCTGGACGTTTATGATTTAAATGGTAGATTAGTAGAATTGCAATTCCTGGTAGCTAATAATATTGTGATGTTCCGATTCAATGGGGATAATAGATGGTTTCTTTACACTCCAGAAGCATTAGCTTTAGATAATTATAGAGTGAGATTGAATGGTAGAGATGTGAAACTATCTGAATTGATAGATATCCGAGATCAATTACAGACTGTTGGTAGTAGAAAAATATATGATGCGATTTTCATAAAGCCGGAGTTGGCAAATCATCTAAATTCTTCAGGTAAGATTAAAGAGTATACTTTAGAGTCCGTATCTCTGAACTCTCTCATATCTACTAATGTTAAGAACGAGCAAGCTAAGAGTACAGCTCAGATAGAAAAACCAGGTAATACGGATAGAACTCCATCCCAAAAGGAAACTGTGCAGAAACCCAAGAGATCACCTATGCTTGAACAGTTGTATAATTCAATTAATAGAGTAGATCGGGATAATGTTGTTGCGGCTGTGGAATCCCTATTGAATGGAAAATATAGATGGATCTGGTTCGGAATTGCAAAGAGAGATTTACCTACTGTTCAGAAATGGTTCAGGGAAAACTTTGGAGATAAATATGTGTTATCAATCTTGGAGGATAGGGGTAATAGAGTAAGAGTGAGGGTAGATCCTAAACAGGTATCTCAACCATCTAAGATTCCTCCACAAACCACCACTCCTAAACCTTCTAGTAAAGAATCCCCTAAAGCATTAGATAATATTCAATCTAATTTAGACTCTCAGAAACAGACTATACCTTCAACTAACCAGACTGAACAACCCCAGGGAAGAGAAAGAGGGGATATGTTAGGAATTGAATTCACTAGACAGTTCTCTCAGCATTATTCTGAATTATTGAAGAGTAGAGATATATCTAAGCAACATCTACAGAGAGCTAAAGATATGTTAAGTAGATATTCTGAAAGGGATATTTATGCGATGTTAGGATTGAATCCTGAACAGATGATCAAGAATAGAGAGATGTTGGCTAGAACAGATCGCAATCTGAAAAGGCCAGAGCTTACTGTAGAACAGCATCTAGCTATTGTCTTGATGGCTCTAGATAGAACTGGTGTAAACAGGGGAGAGAATCTGGCTAGAACTGTTATCGAAAATCCTAATTCTCTGGAGAAAACTGGAGTAAATAGACAGGAGAATCCTATAGTAGATCAGAGAGAAGAACAACTTCAGAAAGCAGAGCAGACTGTTGAATTATCTCAGGGAACTAGACGAATGTTAGCAGTAGGTAATACAAATGTAGAAGTGTATCTATCTGGAAATCTACTCGAATTAACATTGAATAATCAAAAGTACTATTTGGGTTTACCTAACAGCGTGGAGGAATTGGAGAGATTGAGGGAAATGGGATTAGAAGAAGCTGTTCCAGTGATAGTGATATCAAAAGAAGGAGCAAATCTCCACGTTCTAGATCCTAATAGATTAGATGAGCTACAGAAGCTACAGGATGGTGGGGATGCATATTTACTGATCGTTAATGTCTCTGACAGAGGAGTAACTGTATATACCACCAAGTTAGATAGAATAGCTCCAGTAATCAGATCCTTGGATGATGTGGTATCTGAACTGAATACTCCGGATTGGATAAGAGATGTTGTTTATAATATAGATAGAAATCCAGAGCAAATAGATCCAAAAGTAGTACCTGGAAAATTAGAATCCTATTACTCAGATGAGGAAATCAGATTGTTGAATCAGATATATGAGATGTATTTCAAAAGTAGAATGAGTTGGGAAGAATTCGTGGGTTTTGCAATATATTATTTTGAAAAACCTGTTGTTGATGTTGAGGTGAGATAAATGGTGCAGATTAATGCAGTTGCAGTTGAACCTAAGGAGGTATATCTAAGACCAACTGATGAATTTGTAAATGAAAAAGGTGTAAAAGTCTATGATAATGGGAAATGGGTAGAGCTAAAAGATAGCAGACAACTCAAACCTGGAGCAAAAATAAGTATAGATGGACACGTATACGTAGTTACAGATCAGAAAACTGATTATACAGTGAGTATGTATAATAAATATACTCTAGCTGATGGGAGAACGGTTTATGAATTACCTGGTAAGAGATATCTACTTGTATCTGGAAATTCTCAATCTTCAATATCAGAGGCAAGATTCAAGACTCTTATAGAATCCGCTAGAAGTGTGGAAACAATTGTATACGTTAGCAATTCTGTATATCAACACAACAAACAGAAAGATAAACCTTCCCAACCATCAGAACAGCAAAAAACAGATCCTAGACAGGAGCAGAGAGCTATTCCACAACCTACCAGCCAGGAACAGAAACCTCAGTCTACTAGCCAGATGAGCAGACAGGAAACTGCAAGATTCTTACACACAGGAGCATATCTACTGAGTGGTATTGATATTTATGTAAATGATCCTGCTCTATACTCAAGGACTTTCGGAGAATGGTTAGATGAGGTAGATAAGGCTACTGGTGGTAAGTACTCCAAATCTCTAATGGAGGCTTTAGGTATAGATAGTAAGCAGCTAGAGGAGCTTAGATCGAAATCTCTAGCAGAAATAATGGCAGCTAGAAGAGATCTGGGAAGTTTATTAACTTCCAAAAGTGTTAAGGAGAGTGATCTTGATACTCTAAGAGGAAGGTACGGAGATGCTCTATTGTTAGTACTACTGAGAGCTACTACTGGAGATAGGAATCTAACTCTAGATGATGTTAGAGAAGCCATAAGATTTGTTGGTAGTGATACTTACAGATCTGCTCATAGGGAGATTAGAGATATATCAGCAAGAGCTGCAGATCAGTTAGAACAGAGGAATATACTAGAAAGATATTACTTTGTTAAATACGCTTGGCCAGCAATCAAGAGAATGGATGGAATGAGCTATGTGGAGAATAATCTCTATATGGAATTCAGCCTGAACAGTACTAAAGGGGCTCAGTTCTTAGAGAGAGTGTTAGGTCAGAATTTCTCAAATAACTATCTGAGTTACAGATATGGTTTACCATTCATGATCAGAACAAATTCATCTTTTGATAATCTGATAGCTATGCTATCAGCAGTTGAGCAGGTAAACCTGGGGATTATGAACAATCCTACCGCTCTGGGTTTAAATAGAATGGAGCAATTTAGATATTACACTTCAGAATTGCCTAGAATAGTAGCATCATTATATGCTAACTATGCTGCAGCTCTTGAACCTAGACTCAGATCAGGATTATTAGGTGATTTTGAAAGCAGATTAAGGCGATATACTTCAGCTACATCTGGAATGAGATTTGATCAGGTTGAGGAAGTTGCAAAGATCATAGAGGATTTTGTTAGAGCTGGAAAGGATCTAAGAATCCCTTCGGATAATACCTTTGGAGCTCGAGGTAATGTTAGGGCCTCACCAGTCTTAAGAGAACCTCAATTAAATCTGCTAACACAAGGGTTGATAATGAATATGGGACAGCTAATCTCAAGATACAATCCAAATGCAGGATACTTCTTCTCCCTACCTCAAGAGTGGTTAGATCTCAGAGGTAATCTATATTATGAAGCTACAGAGAGTAGTGCTAGAGGTTCTGGTAGAGTAGAACTCAGAGGAACCAGATCCTATGTAGCAACCAGTATTGATAATGATAGATTGCAATTTTTGGCTAGAAATATAGAGATGCTAAGGGAACTAAGAGGAACAGTCTCCCCTACCAGAGTAGAAGTGGAATTAGAGGCTCAATTAGATAGAGAGTTTAGGGGAGCAAATGTAGGAGTAGTATTTAGGAGAGAGAATGGTAAAATGGAGGGGATTCTATATGCAAAGATAGATGGTAATTGGTATAGAATAGGAAGAGTGGATAATTCTTGGTTACTTGGTATGGATGTAGTTATCCCAGGATTAGCTAATGCAATTGGAGAGGTGAGAGTTGGTGATAGTGGTAGTGTTGTGGGTAGTATAGGAATCGCTATGCCACAACTATCAGGATGGGTTGTGAAAACTGAAGAGGATCTGTTGGCTATAGGTGCATATCTGTTGAATGGTAATCAGTTGGCTGCAGGAACTTTTGCTAATCAGAATGTTACTGCTCCAAATTTAGTATACGCAGGATTCTACAACGGTAATGTATTATTAGGTGGACAATACCTAACCAAAGATTACTCTATTAGTGGTATGGGAATTTTAGGTAATGGTCTAGGTATAGAGGTGACTTTCGGAACTAGGACGATTGTATTACAAGGAGGTTATGCTAACTTCGATGGATTATCTAGTGTTTATGGAGCTGCAAAGGCCATAGTAGGAGATATGAGAGTATTTGCCGCATATATTGCATCTGGGGAGAGAATGTTCATGGGTGCTGCTGTGGAGAGAGATGGATTTGCTCTACAGGCTTATAGAATGTCCAAGGTTGATCCAAAGATCTTTGGAATGTACAGCAATTTCTTCAGGGATGCCAGTTCATTCACTGGTGCAATTGCCCTTTGGGGAAGAAACTATGCAGAGCTAATAGTTGCACAGACCCCTGAGGATTTGAGGATTTTACTAGGAGGGGGTTATAGTGTAGAAGGAGGTGTGGAGCTTAGTGGTGCGGTGGGTTTTGGGAATGGTGAGAGAATGATTGCAGCCAGAGCCACCCTACCTATAGGAATATGGTTGGCATCAGCAGGTGTTCTATATCAGAGTAATAAATTACTATTTTCCGCATCAGCTCAAAATCAGCAATGGTTCTTCGGAGCAGCATATAACACATCAACAGGAGTATTAGGAGTAAAGGTTAGATACGGGGACTCAGATAGGACTATAGGGGTATACACATCTTTTTCTAATAGGAGTATAGGAATAATTGGTGAATATGGGTTCTTCCTGAATGAGGCCATATTCTTATCACTGAGTGCTGCATATGCAACTGGAGAATCAGGAGGATGGTATGTTGGTGCTAGAGCAAGCTATAATCAGGCCAACTCTAATTTAAATGTGGAGATTCAATACGGGGAGCAGGGCGAGAGAAGGAGGATCAGAATAGGGGCAAGTATGGTATATGCATTCTAAACAGGTAGAACAGCAATTATTTGGGGATCTTCTTAAACTTGATGATGATCTACTGAAACGTATAGAGGAATTTAATAGAGATAGGGAAGATTCTAAAAAGATAAAGGTGATTGAACGTTCGGGTGTACGCTATGCAGTAATTGATAATAATTTTATAGAATTTTTCAGAGCACAGGACTTAAGAGAGAGATATGAAATCAGAGTTGAGCAGGAGCAGAATGGTTCTAGAGTATTTGTAGCCGTTCAAAAGAAAGAGAGGAAGATTGGGGCGGGACTAAGTCATGATAGTCAAGGTTTTGGAGCTGAATTGAGTGTTCAAACACCTGAGTTGGGTAAGATAGCCGTTAGTGTTGGCTCTTCACAAACATCATTGCATGCAAATGCATTTAGATTAGAGGGATCTCGATTAGGAAGTGTGTACCCTAAGATCTCTGCAGTATGTTTGGGAATTCTCTGCTGGAATGATGGTAGATTTGGACTTTCCCTGCCAACATTTAGTGGATTTCTAGATTTCTTTATAGC
>JAVYLQ010000009.1:0-18417 GCA_038740615.1 Candidatus Anstonellales archaeon
CTGATGCTGCTCTATCCTGATCAAACATACTGTAGATTTCAGGATTGCCGAATATTGAAGTATCAACCACTATTCTCATTATTCAACACCTGTCGTATAGTTTCAATAATTTTTGATTCTATCATCTTCCTATTTGCACCATGAAACTTAAATGATGCTGCTCTTAAATGACCTCCCCCTACTATAAACTCCTTTACGCTATTCATAATCTTATGAGTATCTATACCTTTAGCAAATGCCCCGTCCCCTATTCTGATAGTATATCTATTATTATTGTATACTAAAATTACACTATTCTCACCAACTATGTCCAATATATATGATGCAATTTTACCTGTACTTTGGAATTCAATTCTCCTTATAATTTTCTCCGCATCTATGAAGTATACTTTCACACCTTTTATTATCATGTAATATGATTCCCTTATTAGATCTCCTATCTCCCCATACTTCTCTTTGGCAGAGTTCATATATTCTTGATAGAGATTTGGATTTGTCATAACTTGATATATGAAATTGAAATCATTTGTATAGCTAGTTAAGAAATCAACTATCATAGATTTCAGTCTTAATTCTTCAGTGTGTTGAATCAGAGGGCTCTTATCACCAACCAAACCAATATACATAAACTCATCATGTTCATATCCGAGTATTCTAGCTATCTCATTTGTTAGATAGGTTGCTGTGTATTTGCCCGAACTATCATATTCCCAAGATATCAAATAATGTTCTGGATCTGGATTGTGAAAGGGATGGTGATCTATAACAACGTAATCTATACCATGTACTTTGAATAGATTTAGTGCTTGTTGGCTCTCTGAATTCCCCCCCAAATCAGATAGTATCATAACTGGATTGTTCTTATTCATGAGGAGTGATATATCGCTTATTGCATCTTTAAGCTGATATGTGGGAGTAGGATAGATTATCTTCATACTCCAAGGAAAGATTCTATTTAAACCAACTGCAGCTCCAAATCCATCAGCATCGTTATGACTTCTGATAAGTACGAATCTGTTCTCTAACTTGTATTTGAGTAATTTTTTAGCAAATTTTAGCATATGATTTCGCAACCCATCTGGAATCTCAAAGAGTGGTTGCCAGGATCCAAAATCCACCCGTTCTACAAATTCGTCTCTAGTCATATCTAGTTTCTGTGCCTGAATATGCCCATTATTTAAAACAATATCATAAACACCTGGTTCTAACTGTAAATTCCTATCTATAACTAGATCCCCTCTATTACTTAAATAGAAGTATTGCTTGGCATCATTGTATCTATATAGATAGGCTAACATCAGCAATCAAACTCAAAGATTTTTGGATCATAACTCAGGCCCTGACATTCTTGCTTTATTACTCTATATTGAATATCTCTTATATCAATATATCTAGTAGGATTTTGCAGATTGTTTATATTTTGAATTGTCATTGTTGTTCTATTACAATAGCTCATATCCATATATCTAGTTGTCCAGCTTATCTCATATTGATCTGTTGAGCCAGCTATAGGTTTGTATTTGTTGATTATATAAACATATATATCTTCACCAGTCTCCGGATTCTTAAAACCTCCGTATGATAAATCCACCCTATACAGAGATCCTGATTTGTAGAATTTGAAATCATATGTAAATCTATTTCCCATGTTTTCAAACTCTATGATCAGATGACATACGAAATTATCATCTAATTCATTCTTGAAATTTATCTCAGGAGTTTCATTAACATTATCCACCCCAGGATTATCGTCAATAACGAAATTATCATCTAATTCATTCTTGAAATTTATCTCAGGAGTTTCATTAATATTATCCAGCTCAGGATTATCGTCAATATCGTTCATAGATTCTGGACTTATTCTACTACTCTGATCAGCAGTTTGATCAAAAGCCATTAATTGCCCATCATTTAAATTACTATCTGTCTGAATATTATTATTAGAAATTGGTTTTACAGCTGATGTATTCTGCATTTCTACTGTGTCTGTAGATTTGCTCTCATTCTGAAGACACCCCACTAGTAAAAGAATCGAGAGCAATACAAGTATATTTACCATAAATTTTCATATGAAATAAGTTTTAAATTAATATCATAGTCTCTTAAATACATGTATATCATATTCACCACTACTAAAAAACCTAAAGAGATAGCTAGGAAGCTAATTGTAAATAAATACGCCGCATGTGTATCCTATTATAAGTTAAACTCTGTCTATTATTGGGATGGTAAGCTAGTAGAGGATATTGAATATAATCTTGTTATAAAGACTAGAAGGGTCAAGAGAACTGTAAACTATCTTAAACAGATTCACGATTATAAATTACCAGAAATATTGTATTTTAGAGTGAATGCCTCAAAAGAATACCGGAAATGGGTAGATGAGAATTCATGACTACTTTCAAGGAAATATTAAATGCATACAAAAAGGAAGGTAAATCTACGGAGTATGTTATTGAAAAGTTGCTGAAGAATTCTGATAAATACGAGATATATCTATCAAAACATGAACAGATACTGAACCTGCAGAACAATCTGCCAAACATCATATCATCAAGAAAGAATCTGAATAGTTACTTAAGATCTCTCAGCTTTGAGGATATGATAAAGATTACTCATTATCTAGGGTTGAAACACAATGTCAGATTTTATAGATTGAATCATTACAACGATTTTGTTCTTGAGGGGTTTGGTCTGCTGAAGATTAGAGACAATAACTTGATTAATTTTCATAGAGCTATCGATAGAATAGCTAGACACGAGGACTTTGAACCTCCAGAAATAGATAGTATAGGCAAACATAATTCCCTGTTCTATCATGCAATCAAATATGGAAATATGTATGTATTGGATAGATTGATAGCTAGGGAGAACAATTACTATCATCATGGATTGAGTATGAACTATTACCTTTGGGAACATGGTCTGTTGGATAGATTTATGGATTCACTAAAATTTCAGAGTGTATACTCACCCCAGTTCTCATACGTAAATGATGAAACATATAGTATAATTCATGTAATCTGTTTAGATGATATTCTTTACCTAGATATAGATAGATTACTTATTAACAGGATCTCTCAAGATTATCTCCATAGATTCATAAGATTTTCACCATCAGAGATACTGAAAAGAGATAGAGATCTACTCATAGATGCTATTGAGCGAATCAAATTGTTAGTAGTAATGGGGAGTGAAGATGGATTTCAAATATATAAAAACATTCTAAGTTATTCATCATCTCTGGAGTTGGATCAGAAAGTGTTTGAATTCTAAGATCTCTCAAAACTCTCTTTGAACTGTTTGTATTTCTGGATCAGTAGAGGATTGAGAGATGGTTTGGAATTCTGAACTATCTTAATAATGTCCTTAACATCAATAGACCTTCCTTCCAGTTCAGCTCTCAGCATTTCTCTCTTGATATTTTCAGCTAAATTTACAAGATCAGCATGCGTATACCCAACAGTATAATCCACTATGATCTTTATAAGATTCTGATCTAAGAACTTTGATAGATGCCTCATGAGTAATTCATATCTTACATCTGAATTTGGTAAGTCTATGTACATTATTTTGTCTATCCTCCCAGGTCTCAACAGAGCTGGATCTAGAAGCTCAGGATGATTAGTGGTTGCCATGAAATACACCCCTTTTCTATCGCCTAATCCGTCTAATTCCTGTAGCAATTGACCTAGGAGAGGATTACTACCTGCTCTAGATTGTGCAATAGTATCGATCTCATCAATAACAATTATGGATGGGGCTCTCTCTCGAGCTAGATTGAATATCTCCTTGATCTTAGCTACTCCTCTATCATACCCCTCTTTTAGGATATCTGAACCTGATATCTGTATGAATGGTAGCTTGAATTCTCCGGCCGTGGCCTTGAGGAAATAGGTTTTCCCAGTTCCAGGAGGCCCAAATAGTAATATTCCTCTAGCTGGTTTCAGACCATATTTTTCAAAAATCTCTGGATTCTTCAGAGATTGTTCTATATAAAGCTTCATCTCATTCTTAAGCTCTTCCATATCAACAACATCAGCATAACCTATCTTTGGAACATTGCTATCATCATCTCCCCTACCAGATCTTCTCTCAAATTCTAATTTAAACTTCTCATAGATCTCTAGAAGTGATATGGATATTGACGGCTTTATAGTTTTCATAGCCTCTAAGATATCGATTGTAGATATCTTGATCAGTCTATTTTCCCGAGCAGCTCTAGCAGCCACTCTTCTATTAACTTCCTGTATGAGATTTGCTATATCTGCACCACTGTATCTCTCCATTAGCTGTGCAAGCTTGTCATAATCAATATTATTCTCATGGGGTAAATTCCTCAGATAATATTTCAATATACTCTTCCTCTCATCCTTGTTAGGTGGTCTCATATAGATTATCTTATCAACTCTTCCAGGTCTCATCAGAGCAGGATCAAGTAAGTGGGGGACATTTGTAGCGCCTACAAATATTATAGGCTTATTATCTTTAACACCATCCAACTCCTGTAATAGAATTGTTAGCACTCTGGCAGTAGGATCATCTGAGCCATATTTATCTCTGCGTTTAGCTATAAGATCGATTTCATCAAAGAATAATATAACTGGGGCTTTCTTTCTAGCATACTCAAACAATTTACTCAAATTTCTCTCAGTCTCCCCATAGAATTTACTTAGCATATCTGAAGTTTTAACATATAGCACAGGATAATCAAGCTCTTTTGCCAGTGCATTTATCAATAGTGTCTTTCCAGTTCCAGGAGGTCCAAATAGTAATATTCCTCTAGCCGGTTTTATATTATATGCATACTTCAGCTCAGAGCTTTTAAGAGGGGTTATTATTGCAGTCTTTAATTCTTCTTTTACATCTTCATACCCAGCAACATCTTCAAATCCCTGAACATTAGCACTACTTAGCTCTATGACAAAAGGCATATCCTTTACACTACTCTGTTTCCTTATTTCTCTCTCCTTAGAGAATCTTATTCCAGCGAGGTTTACTATATATATAGCTATAACAGATAATACTGGAAATATATATACCCCTGGGTGAACATTGAGATTGTATGATGGATAGATCCATAGAGAATATATAGGTATTAAAAGTAGTATGGGTAATGCTGTGAGTGCCTCACTAGGAATGTTTTTCACATATATCAAACCAGTAAGATAAGTAGGTATAAACAGAACAAGTGTCCATATTAAGATATATGCTAATAGAAAATCTTCAAATAAACCTTTAGTAATATTACCTATCATCATATACACATTCTTACCAAATTCTAGATGACCTTTTGGATCTCTAATGTTACTCAGTATCTCAGGTATTCCTTCTGCGAAGAATTCGACCACTCCAAGCTTAGTCCTATACCTATCTTCCCCGAATGTAAAATAATCAATAGTATCTGATTTTATAAAGAAAGTAGAGTTAATATCTAGTACAGTTATGAATGAGAAGATTATAATTACAGATACAATAGCTAGTAATGTAGCTACTCTAGAACCAATAGTATATGCAGATAGTAAATATGCCAATACAATTATTCCATCTAATGTCTTCAGAGGATATTGTAACAGTGGTAAGAATAGAATCATGAATGTTAAGAACACTGCATTAGTATTCTCCCATAGAAAAAATATCATTATAGATAATAATAATAGCCCATAATTCCCGAGAGTAGTACCTATATAATATAGTCCCAATACTGCTAGGAGGGCTGCTGTTAATATCCCTAATCGAAATTTCGAATATGCTAGATAGGCAGGTATCAGAGATATGAAAGGTGCTAAAACATAAGGATATGGGGGGAGAGCTAAAGTAATAATCAATGATGCCAAGTATACTAGAAACGCTCTATTGTATTTTTCCTCTTTTACAATCAGATTTATTTTAGATTTTACAACTACATCAACTGTTGATAATGACATCAATAAAAAATATGAATATAATTATTTAAATCCTAAACTAATCACGTTCGTATTCATATCTTGGAGTAATACTATTATATTTAACAACCAATCTGTTAAATATCTCTTCCCTCTGCTTAACATCAGTCCGATTACCAACAATATCCTTATATAACTCATTTATGAATTCTTGCCAATTCTTGATGCTATCTAGAAAGTGCAACCATGATAGAACAACCGAAGATGGAATTTCCAGATCATATATAAGCTTTTCCAAATCCCCAATCAGCTTATCAGTTCTTAGATTTCTAACCTGACCTGCAGCAACAAATACTTTTAATCTATCATTAACATCTATATCACGTACTAGCTCTCTGAAAGTTCTATTATTTAGAAATTCCTCAAGCTTCTTATAATCAAGATATGTGAGTGATATTAAATAAGATACATGATCTTTGGTTAAGTATTTTTTCAACTTACCATAGAGTAATTCAAAATCTTCTATCTTTCTCATACCTTCCAATGTCGTAACTTTTAACCCATATTTAATTACAGCCTCTAATGAGTTCAAATCTTTATCATCTCTTACCATCTTTAGATACCAATCTAATCTATCTGCCTGTTCAATGTTATTTTTATATAGATTTACAAGAAAACGAATGTTATTTATCTTACTAGATGGATTTAAATTAGCTTTTATTCTATCAATTATATCCTTACTTTTCTCTAACTCTGAGATAAACTCGGGATATTCTTTAATCGTATAGGCTATTGCTGGCAATAGTTTCCATCCTGAGAAATCGTATTTATCTAATCTCATCTTATTAACAATACTCATAGGATCTACTCCAAGTTCTTTTACTTGATTAGCGATACTCCTATGGAAACCAGATTCAGGGATTGCTTCCATGTTTATTTATTTAGAAAATGCTTTAAAAATTAGCTTTTAACATACACCGTTCTATCTTTGATATTAACTACATTATCATATTTCAAATCTAATGTCTCTTTGTAATCTGTTTCTACGATAATTCTATCCTCATCTAATCTCTTAATAGTACCGAAGTTTATTCTGGATTCACTATCAATAACTCTATACCCAATTGGATTTGATAGATATATATACACCATTTTGAGGTTATCTATGTAATTCATTATCATGATGGTGAGAACTGTAGAAATTATAGAGTATAATATTACAGTATCAAATCTTATAAGAAATATGGTACCAGTAATGAAATTTATACCTATTATAAGATTAATAAGAATAAATCCTAATATTAGGAATGCTTTAGCGCTATTCAATCTTTTGAGATAACTATCGCCAAATACCGCATTCAATCCGTAGAGCAAAGCTAGATAGAGTATAATTGGATATATCGCTAGTTCGATACCTCTGAATAGACTATACAGCCATTCTTCCCCGGAATTAATTAATCTAATATATAGCTCATAACCTACTACACCTGATATGGAGGCTATGATAATTCCAGATCCTATTATAATAAAATTATATTTTCTAATTTCGAATATATTCAACAGATCATACACTCTCTGATGTATGTTAAATCCGTACATTATCATAATGAAACCTATTATAAACAGTATCGTAGAAGTGGGTATATTTAGTAAGATCATAGAGGATATGAAAAATAGGAGAAGACCAGGAATACCAAAGATCAATCTGGAGTAGTACGGATCTTTGAGCTTATTTACTATAAACATATATGCATTCTCTATTTTTGAAGATTGTTTTATATTCAATCTGACTATTTGAATTATTTTGATTTTTCTAGATCCTAGTATAGGGATTACATCATTCTCATCAGATAGACCATCAGTTACTAGAATTGCACTGTCCAATCCATATTTATTTATTATCAGATCTAGAGATTCATTAATTTTCTTGTAAGCATAATATCCCATTCTACTATCCCCTGTGAGTATGATTATATTCTTATTCTTTTCCTCTAGATCTTCATAGATTTGTATTGCTTTGAAGATTGTATTACCATCGGGATCTTCGGGATCTGCCAGCAATAATTGATATGCAGCAGCCTTGCAATTCTCTAGACCAATCACAGGACCAGGGATCTTAGCCTTTTTCCCCAAATCGTCATCTATATCTATTACTATCACTCCCAACATCAAATAATATTGAGTTATAACTCTTTTAAATAGTTTCCTACTATAACAAATCTATGCTTAAGGGATTTGAAGTTAGTAAATTAAGAGGATATGATTTGAGTATAAATCGGAGAAGAATATCGGATTTGAAAATTCTGGATGAGATAAAATCAGATTCTATGGTGGATAGAATAGATATCATAAATGATTATGTAAACATAAGACTGAAACCAGAATATTATCAATCAATAAGCTTAGAATCCTCTAGATTAAATAGAGTTGTGAGTATAGAATATCCTTCGGTAAATCCTAACAAGCCTTGGCACATAGGACATCTTAGAAATGCAATAATAGGAGAGAGTATGTATCAGATATTGAAAGAGAGATATAGTAAAGTGTACACTATAGATTACATAGATGATCTTGGATTACAGGTAGCTCAGAGCTATTGGTATTACACAAAATACGGTATTACTTCAGATCATCAAAAATTCGATCATGCAATTGGTATGGATTATGTACGAGCTAATGAACTTCTAGAACAGAATGAGAGAGAAATAAGAGAGGTATTAAGAGAAATGGAGGAGAAAAATATAGCTAGAGAATTTGTCGACAAGGTTCTAGAATATCAACTACAGACTGCAAGATTGTATGGGATACATGCTGATTATAGAATATATGAGAGTGATATAAAGAGAGATCTGTTTGATAAGGGGATAGAACATCTGAAAAAATTAGGTTATATAATATATGCAACAGAAGGAGAGCTCAAAGGTACTTACATAACTAAATTCAATCATAAAGTAATAATTAGAAGTGACGGTACTGCTACATATCTCGGTAAAGATATTATATTTCAGCTCTGGAAAGCTGGATTACTCAAAGGGATTAGATTTATAAACAGGGATGGAGTATTATATTCATCTAATCAAGGAAGCCTGATGGATTTAAATTCAGATATCATAATTAACGTTATAGGAATAGAACAATCATCACATCAGCAAGAGATCAAAGAACTATTTAATAACATAGCTCAAGATAAGGAATATTACCATCTATCATATCAGAGAGTAAAGCTCAAAGAGGGTCATTTTTCAGGTAGGAAGGGAAATTGGTTAGGATATACTGCAGATGATCTTTACAGAGAGGCTATCGAAAGAATAGGGAATAGAGATTTGGCATTAGCATCTATAAAATTCTTCATTCTCAAACATAATCCAAAGACAGAAGTGATATTCGATTGGGAAAAAGTTCTAAGTACTCAGGGGGGCTCTGGAGTATATGTGTTGTATACTTATGTACGTATGCTTGGTTTAGAGAAGAACTCTACTGTAACACCTGAATTGAAAGAAGTTGATGAAGATGACAGAGAGTTGTTAAAGTTCTATTTGTACTATAATACAAATATTGATAAATCTATTAAGTATCTGGATCCATCTATAATAGCTGAATATATCTTGAAAATGGCGGAGGAGTTTAATTCATATTATTCTAAATATAGAATCTCTAATAACCCTAGCAAATTTTGGATAGTTAAGAAAATTAAGTATCTTTATGAGAAGCTCTTGGATCTTCTAACCATTCCAAGAGTATCAAGTATTTAGGTAATCTATTCAGTACAGGTTTACCATTTTTATATTCAATAATCCCTATTCTGAATCCCTCTACAATTAATACATACTTACCATCGATAGCATTGGGAAACTTATAGTTGTTATAATCTTCCAAAGATATACTAATTTGAGGTTCTGGATTATTAGAATTTAGAGCATATGCATAATTTACTTTCTTCAACACTATCCCTTTCTCCGCATTTTTTATATCCAAACTCATTAACTCTTTACTCATTAATCTCTCCATACAATATTAAGAGGGATTTTAAAATTTATTCATCACATCTCAAGATATATCTTTGAACACACCAATCAGCGTTGTATGTCTCAGTATAATTAATATCATATATAGGTGGAAGTTGAACAATTCTATAGTCTTGCTGAACAGTTAACCAACCATCTCCAAGACCTGTCTGGAATCCGCAGTAATCATCTCTTATTAAATAAGTTTCAGGTGAGTTGGAAGCGGATTTAAAAAGATTAACTTGTATAGGTCTACAGAGACAATCACTATCAACAAAGCCCAAGGGTCCATCTTCGCATATTACTCCAAATATTCGCTGCGTATATGAAATTGGGATTTGTTGAGAAATATTCGATATAATGTTTTTTATAACGTAGTAACCATTATTAGAATTTGAGCAATTGTTATTTATGATAACATTTATAGTGTAATTATTAAAGATAAAATCACTATAAGCTCGATAATTCACTCCGCATCCTTCTTGATTTAGATTGTAACTATCATTTCTACCTTTGAATATACCATATCCAAACAGATTTAATGTATGTTCAGGACTAGTGCATGAATCTAAACCAACTCCATATTCTCTAGCTTCTAATGTTGTGGTACTCGTTTGTAACTCCCCAATAATGTTTTTTATAGTTCCATTCACATGACATTGTGAAGGTGTACAGAAAGATTCTAATTCATATCTACATTTTGCTGGTAAGCATACCATATTTGTTGTATTGGAATATCTATATTCTACAAAATCAAATGTTCTATTACCTATTTCATCGTAAATTACTGGGTTTGGCCCTTTTGTATAATCTTTTGTTAGCTTGTATGTAAACAATCTACCATCAGTTGCCCTGATACATATCTGCTTATCAGAGTAATAATTTGAAATTGCTATCTCTCGAGCATATCTATTGAAATTATTATAATCTGCAACTATGGAGTATTGTGGGAATACATCTTGTAGATTATTAGATCTCAGCTGAGGGGTAATATCTGGTAAACATGTGATAGGTTGGGGAGTGTTTCTATCGATAATATACGTGCACTCACTGGAATCATTTCCTACTTCATAAGGTATTGGGATTCTGGTTATAGTACTAAGGATAGATCTTGATAGTTCATTTGCTGAGTAATATGAATTAGATTGTATTCTGAAGAATTCTTGCATGTTTCCTATATGAACCCCCATGACTCCTTTTGATGATAGATTATGTGAGATATTAACTAATAAATCTACAAACTGCTTTGTAGCAATTGATGATGTTGAATTAATGTAAATATATATAGGCATACCTCCGCTTTGAGTATTTATCTGTTCTAATCTATTTAATAGTGCATTTCCAGTATCAGAATTCACAGAATTTACTCTTAGAATCAATAATACAACGTCGCTATCTGGGGTATTACCACTCATAACTCCTGGGCATGCAAGAGGTAAATTATTAGATATATCAATTGTCTTAGTACCCCCATAGATATTAACATTACCACTTATAGAACCTCCATTAATATCTATATTATATGCTCTAGCTATAAGGCAAGTAGGGCATATATTCTTTAGAGTATTATAACCCTGATTAGATACTAGAATAATGGCTCCCAGAGGTGTAGATGCATGTCTGATAAATGGCCTTGGGAATCTCCCGTCTATGAGCAGAAAAGTATCCACTTCTCTCAAAATTCTTTTTAGATAATCATTAGGCAAATCATTCTGGAAGAATAGGATTTGTCTACCCTGTAATAGATAGTTTGCCATATCTCTAGTATTTGGTATGTGTTTGTATAATCCATAATCGTATTGTCTTCTGGATTTGAATAGAATTTCACCATCTATACTCCTATTTATAGCAATAGTTCCCCTATAACAACCTATCAATCTTCCGTATTCATCAAATGCAAAACTACCATCTTCATACTTATTTTTTGTACCGAATATCCCATAATCTTTAGTATTACCATATCCTATATCATCATCAGGCATTACACATGCGAACCTAGCTACTCTAATGTTATCCATTTCCTTTCCACTATACTCAAACCCATTATCCCCTAGATACTTAGGAGATACAACAATTGAATTCAAAGCAGGATTTGGTGGTATGGGAATACCGAACATCCTTATTTCCAAATCTAGATAATTCTCATTTCCTTTAGTAACATTTATTCCTTTACATCGACCATAATTTCCATCTCCATTCTTATCTATCAACAATACTACATGGGATAAGTAGGATATATCTTCGAAGCTAAAATCATATCTCTTAAAAGTTCTATTCCAATCTTCTGTATCCTTTTGAGGACATTCGGGTCCTGGATTAGCAGCTTCACAGAATACAATCTCATCAGACCCTATATTACTACCATCGAAACATGCTCTCTTAAGTCTATAGTTATCAAAATTCAAGTTCTTATTAACAGGTATAACTACTGCATTTAACCCTCTCAATTTGATCAATCTTTTAGGGATAAATAATTCATTTTCAACAATGTTTCCACTCAAATTATAGTTGATAGTTGGTTTTGCTTCTAAGCCAGTTTTTGCCTTTAACATAGGGCCAAAGTAATTAAAATAGGCATAGCATGATTCAGTATCACACCAACAGTCTAATGACTTATTACTTAATGCGTCCACACAGGTATATCTGGTGTAATATTCTACACTACAGGTACTGAAAGTTTTATTATCATATACACATTCGAATGGTAAACCTGAGAAATTATAGTAAGAACCAGTTGTTCTATCAAATCTTTGAATGAAAGGTCGATCTATATTAGTAGTATTAAAACCAAACCTTATATAGTACTTCTTAGCAATTTCATTCATAATATACATAGGACTTCTTTTCTCTATTATAATCTCTCTTAGTGTGATATCATATGTCAGATCTGTTTTTACAGATCTAGAGGAACAGGAACAGAGTATAAAACAGCTCTTAGAGTCTACTCTAACACTCAAATTCTTTAATACTAACCTGAAATAATAGTTTCTCCTATAATAGTTTTCACCATAAAAATTATATATAGGTTCATCGGTAATACTCCCCCTCTCTACATAAATCGTGTAATTACCTGGTTCAAGCTGGTATGTGGATTCTCCACCGAGTCCTAGAAAACATCCCAGGCTGATACTCCATCCTTTTTTAGCTTCAGTTTTGTTTAGAGTTATGTTGTGGAAGAAATTCGGATGTTCGCGTTGAGCAAAAGTTTTCATGAGTCCCACAGGATACCTCTCAGTTAATTTATCCAAGCTAGCTAATTTCATAAGGAGCTCATACAGATTCTCATCTTTGAGAACATTATTACTATCTTGCACCTGAAAAGTTATCCTTTCATATCCATAAGAGTGATTATATCTATATTGATAGAAAGAATCCAGAGATTCTGCAGAGGTATCTGACATTTCGCATAACAGCAAGCAATTTTCCCACGTATCATAATCCTTGCCTCCGCAGGTAAATATATTTGTATTCTCTTTAATAGTACATTTTCTAGGATTGTTTAGATCAATATTATAGAAGATTGGATTAATTCCCTCTATTCCCTGATAATCATAATCAAATGGGAAGAAGTATTTATAATGTTCATATTCATCTATTGAATCTCCAACTCCAAACTTTGTCCCATATATGTTAAAACTTCCCCAATCGTATTTACCTACGAATTTTCTAGATAAGGTCCCGTATAGTAGATTTATAGCGTTCTTCTGTTTTATCTCCTCTCCTTGTTCTATCGGTGAGGAATTATTAAACATGAATAGTTGTATATATGGATCGTAATTTACTTTCTGGTTGATTTGAAAAGTATCATATACTAATAGTGTAAAACCAGTTTCACAATTATTAATATTGGCGTATTTACAATATGGCATGTTAACAATTCCATTGACGTCCCTATAAGTAACATTCATATTATAACACAATCTGGATAGATCTGAACACTGACCCCCATCGATTATAATAATATCACTTAGAATCTGACTAGCATCGGAAACATTCCTAATCTCAACACATTTTCCATCTACTATTTTTTGGCAGCATGCATCTTGAATTATAACACTATTTTGACTCTGTATACATCCTGATATGAACAGTAAAAATAGTATTACAACAACCTTAGCAATTGTGTTGGTGCTCCCCATATTAAACTACCTCCTGTGAGTAAACCGTAAAGATAGAAAGCTATCCCTAGAGAGAATCCTAGACTCAGCCATATTGCTATATTTAATCTATTGTATAAAAAGTTTAAAAACTCTTTCACACTATTGGTTGCTTTTGCATACTCATCTAAATTGAAAGATACTAATGATGCTGAGTAGTAACTAACCCCATCAACCCTCAGTTTACTCCCTTCAATTCCTATATTAACATTTGACACATTAGTTCCTAATAGCATTGATAGTATCGTTGGGAATATTATGTAAAATGAGAATGTGAATGCGATCAGTGCTGATCCTAATCCTTTGGTTAGATATATAGCTCTTAGAACAATTCCTGTGATTATTATTAGAGCTGCCATGTACTTCAAATATTCTAATGCCACTATTACTATAGATAGATTCACTATTAGATTAAATGATGTTTTTATTATGAATCCCAGCTTTGCAAGCTCCGTAGAGATTGCTTCTTTACCCTGTATTTGTTCACCCAGTCTCTCAAATAGATCTAATGAGATTCCTGCTATAGAAAACTGAAGTCTAGCAAATCTATTAATAATTCTATCATAGTCATTAGTAGCTTTATCTTTTATGGATATTAAAAGCTCTCTGTAGATTTTTAAATAAGTGATAATAAAATCTATATAAGTATCTCCTGCTGTCTTCACACCCAAAGTACTACTACCCAATAACTCTTTAAGTGATTTTTCAAATTCTGATAATTGTTGACTAGCTCCAGTAGTTAATGTAACATTCATAACTTCAAACATAACAATTATACCTATCATTAATACTATTGATTCAATGAAATCTTGTGTAGCTACTCTCTCCTGGAGCGGCATATTCGCTATTCTATATATCATAATTCTAATCAGAAAAAGTAATATTACTATCATCAATCCAAGAACAGCAAAATTCAAATAACCCATCATCTCACACCACCCGCAAGAACAGATCCAAGAATGAGAATCGTTCTCCAAGTAGAGTTACTATTCCCTTAGCTGCTATTATCATAGCTACTATTGTGGTTGATAAGGAAAAGGTAGATACAAGGAATATTGATTGATATGCACGCTTTATCTGAGAATCTCTTATACTTGCAGTTGATTGGATTAGAAAGGACAATATTCCTTGCCCACCCTCAACAATATAATCAAAATCTGCCTCATTTGAGATGTATCTTATTTTAGGGGTTATTACTATATTTCTGCATGGATCAGAAGGATTGACAATTATATTCTGTATATTTATGAAAAATTGATTCAATAGATTAGGAACCAAGTATTCAGGCAATCTGGAATGGAAATGTTGAATAGGTTGAAGATATGTTAATATGTCTTTATTAATATAACCGTAAAATATGTTTGATTGCAAATAGATTATCGTGGGTAAAATAATTATTATGACAAATGCTATTGCCATCATGCTATTACCAGCAAATTTCATGCCAGGAATCAATCTAAGGATTATCCCAAAGGCTAATAGAACTACCATAGAGGGAGTACTTGCTAAATTTAGAAATGCGTAGTAGAACCCCATCATCTTTATAGATAATTCCAAAGAATTTCTAGCTGCAGCAAATGACTGTGCTGCCGGTTCAACATAGTTGGTATATGGTGTAATTGAATAGACGGCTAATGAGGTTGGGAACAGAAAACATCCTAAATCAAATCCACCAATTTCCATATCTGATGCACATTTAGTACAACTAAATGAGGAAAAATGGTACAGCTTTCCTTCTCCCTCTACTAACATATATAGTAAATTGTTTGATAGATTTATCATGTATCTAACATAATTTATACTATTGTTGTAAATAGGCTGATTGGAGAGATATAATGATCCAGAGCTTCCACCTATGCTACTATCGTGAAATATTGAGAGTATAAAATTGGGATCAACACTTCTATTATATATAAAATCATATAGAGCGTAAGTAAATATCACAAAAACTAATATTATTACCCATTCCTTAATACCAAGATCAAAATACCTTAGCATGTACTGATTTGAAAATATCCTACCTAGTATGTATATTATAACATGGAATAGGAGATTGATGAGCAATGCCAAAGCTATTGCTTCCTGATATGTTCCTAGCATCAGCTCACCCTCGCTATATAGGAGAGAACAAATGGACTAACATCGATCCCTAGCAATTGATTTATACCAACTGTGACTGATATTACTGTGAGTAATGCTAGACCCAAGGATAGTAGAGAGAGAATAGATAGAACAGTAAATCTGATCAGGAAAGAATCTGGATTGGTTGAGGCACTGTAAAGTTCTCTAAACGTACTATCGAATCTATGTAAATAGATATCGAAGCATTTATTAGGTTCAGGTACATTACTAAGAGTAGCTCCTAACCAATTCACCATATTTGTAGTAGAGGTAGTTGGATTCATATTCGTATCTATTTTTGTTAATAGATTTAGAAAGAATGCAGTGGTTATAGGTAATAGACTTAGGGCTATGGAGAATGATATGAGAAAACCTCCAACCTTTCTGGTTATCTTTATAATCCTCATAATCATACCAATGCTAAAAAATCCTATTATAAAAATTGGATAGAGACTAGGACTAAATAGTTCTCTAAATGCGTAGATTATAGATCGATATAGGTTTATCTGACTAAATAGATTGTTCAGACTCTCATAAATGTAACTGAAATGCCTACATGGCATATAGGAGAAACCAGATGAAATTGCTTCCCCAGATTGATAGAATCTTTCCTCTTTTATCTCATCGATTATTTTAGTGGGTGATCCTACTACATTTGTTATGGCCATAAAATCATTTATCAGTGGGTCTTGAGAAATACTACCAAATATGAAGTACTTTTTAGAACTTAAATAGCTCTTTAACAACCTATTCATTCCATTGTATACATTTGGATCAAGAACAGATGCATAACTCATATTTAGATAGCTTAATAAAGTATTATTTACATAAATTTCTCTAGCTATAGGATTATCGCATTGTACAGAATTATCATTCAGAATAGTGTTTATCATCAAACTACAGCCAAAGTGCTGAATTGGATTTGTGAGCAAATAACTTACCACACCTATCATAAGAATTGATATAGCTATTTCAATCATCTCCTCCTTCGAAGTCTGTTCAAGTTCTCTGTTATTAAGTATCCTACCTATTCCAAAGATGATAACCATCAATATAGCTGATATCACAATCACAGTTCCTAATACAGAATATAAGGTATCACCAAATACAATATTCATTATCTCACCTTACCCAGACCTGGTAAGAAGATCTCCCCACCTAGATATTCTGACAATGATATGATAGCTACAAAAGTTATAAAAATAGTTATTAATGGCAATGTTATCATTCTGAATACAGCATAACCCAAGTAATCAAAAAGATGGTTATCGTTTAGCATAGGAGTCATCTGATTGCATTTTGAACAATCTGGGGATGGTGGAAATCTGAGCAGATCTTGAGGGATTGAGGAAGATAGACTACAGTCTCTTTCTATTGGATAGATAGGTAGATATACTTTCGATAATTGATCTAACATTACATTTGGAGAAAGCTCTGCTCCATCAAAATATGTAGATTTAATATTTCTCCATATATCTGATGGTTTCTGCTCTGTTTTGATTCTATATATATTCTTACATATAGTTTCACTAGGACACATGGAATTATCAGAATATCCGCAATCTATACCAAAATCCTGTTCAGGATCACACACCCCATATGCTTCATAAGGAATCTCAACTTGCTGTTTGAGCAATTCTATAAATTGTTGAATATAATTGTTTACGGTTTGTGAACAGCCAGCTATCTTCAGTATATCATCTGTGTTTACACTATTTATAGAATTGTCTCTGTGTATGTTTATTACTAATTGCAACACATCTAGGACGTCGTTTCCTCCACACGAAGTACTCCATATATTACCAAATCTTTTTTTCCAATTCGAGAAATCATTATCAGATACTACATTTATACTATTTTTATTAATTATGATCTTATTTATATATTCGTCTCTAAACTTCTGGATAATCTGCTCTTCTGGTGTATTAAAACCGATCCAGTTATAGATTGTATTAAAAATCGGATAGTTGGAAGGGAGATTAGAATCGGCTGATGGTTTCTGCTGCCCTCTAATCTGCAAGGCCTTATCTCCATATCCGCTTCCGTATTGAAGATTTACACTATCTTTTAGAGTCTGATCATCCGGAGGGATTGAATTTATTGCAGAATGTATAGATTTTATAGGATGAGATGCACTAGAAGGATCATAACATAATATATCATTTGCATGAACAAGATTATACATAGCTCCACATGTGATTAGTATATCTGCTTTCCACACCTGTTTAATGTTTTCATTTATTATATCGC
>JAVYLQ010000010.1:0-18283 GCA_038740615.1 Candidatus Anstonellales archaeon
AAACAGATATTTTTAATTCAGAATTGATGTATGTTATAAAATATCACCCCAAAAATCTAGATGATTATTTTAGATACTATGGTGGAGAGGAAGTTTTTATTAGAAGTTCTATAGAAATGTGGATAAAAAATCCTGATAAACCATTAATCATCTACTCCCCTCCAGGCACAGGAAAAACTGCTCTAGTGTATGCATTAGCCAACACCTATAATATGAACATCTATGAGATTAATTCTTTCAATGTAAAAGATGTAGATCTGAAAACAGTTTCTAAATATGATCTCCATGGTAGACGTACGTTGATATTGATTGATGATATAGATGCAATATTGGAGACATCCAGATTTGATTTAGACTCCATTTTAGATCTCAAGATACCGATTATAATGACTGCAAATGATATATGGAATGTTAAAATGAAGGATATAAGAGCTAAGATTCAGACAGGGGCAATACAGGCACTAGAACTCAAGATCTCTAAGATTACATACACTAATCTGATCAGATCAATAATCAGAAGGGAGAAGATAGACTTATCAGAAGATGAGCTTAGAACAATTGTTGAGCTAAATTACCCAGATGTAAGAGCTGGGATTAATGATCTGGAGATAAGGATCGGTACTAGTAGAGATAGATTAACAAATATATTCCAGGTAATGAATACTATATTAACTACAAAACCTAAAATGATAGATGTGAAGAATTATCTAGATAGGAATCTTAACATAGATGATTATAGAAATTTAATACCTTTTATAGAGTGGAACTTAACTCTTAGGTATGATGGAGAGGAACTCAAAAAAGCATACGAATATATATCTCTTGCTGATATCTTCTTTTTTCATAGTTCAATTCATAGACGATGGAATCTCTTCACATATACTAGTAGATTTATATCCTTCATAGCTACTCTAAAAAATTCCAGTTCTAGGTCAAGAATAGAGTTAAATAGAATTAAAATACCAGTTATGCAAGATAGCAACTTTCATCAGGAGCTACATATGAGTCAGAAAAAATATAGGCAGTACGGTTATTTGTTTAAAAATATTTTTACGTAAATTAATACATGAATGATCTGAAAGAGTTGAGGAGGATTGTAAAATACATAAGTGCCCTCCTCCATGAATCTCATTATCCCCATTTGCATAGACAATTATCCAGAGACGATCTACTACAATTGAATAAACTAAGGAAAATGTTCTTTGATAAAGTAGCTACAAACAAGGATTTAATATATAAAATAAGAGAGGACCCATCTGTATTCATGTGTATTGAGGTAATAAAATTTCTAAATGAGGGGGAACTTCCAACCAGATTCTACGAAGAGCTGTTTAAGATTATAGAGATGATCTATGAGAATAATCAATTTGAAAATCTATCAGTTATCAGAGAGGATCTGAAAAAGTTAGACTCTGAAAAAGTGATAGAATTACTAAAGTATTGGAAGTCTAGAGATGAACGATTCTTCCACGTCTTAGAGATATTCGTTGATTATGATAATCTTAATAAAATTATTGATCATATAGAGAGTCTAAAGAGAGCTGATAAAGAGTATCTGAAACTATTCTTATCAAAATTAGATAAAGAGTTACTTAAGAGAATAAGTGGTGCTTATGAATAGATTAGCTTTGAAGATAGAGCTCATAAAATTATATAGGAGATGGATAGATGGAGATTTAAGTGTAAAAGAGAGAGCATTAGAAATAAGGGAGTTGTTGAAAGAGAAAAAATCAGAAGTTCAACTATTATCTGTAAGAGGAGAGATCAAGGGTGGTGAAGTTATTGAACAGAAAGCTCTGGTTGAGGTAGATGGTGAACAGAAAATAATAGACCTCAAAGAAAGTCCAAAGGAGGAGGGTGGGAAAACATTATTCTCAGAACTATTGGGAGAAGACCTTGTTAGAAGAGAAGAGCAGGAAGAACCTCAAGAGACAATATCTATACCATCTGATGTTAAGAGAGTTGAATCTCTAGATGAATTAGTTGAGGCTCCACAAGAAGAGATTATTTTAGAGACACCTAAAGATGAGAGAATCGAGACCATTATAGAAGACAGAGAAAAAGAGGATATGATAGAGAGAATATTGAATTCTACTCCTAAGAAAGTTCCAGAGGCTCCAGAGAGGAAACCACAAAAAATGGAAATGTCTGAAGAAGATGTGAAAAGAATTCCTGAAAAACATAAGAGCAGATTTGAAACTATTATGAATCTGATCTCACAAATATTTAAAGTATTTAAAAAATGAATATTTAAATTTTTTTATATAGAAATGTAAACATGTATGATCATAAAGAGGTAGAGGAATGGTCAGAAAGATTCTGGCAGGAGAATAATATCTATTCAAAGATAAAAGCTAAAGGAACTAGAAGATTTGAATTCATAGATGGTCCACCATTTGTTACTGGTGAGATACATCCTGGTACTGCATGGAATAAATGTATAAAGGATAGTATACTCAGATTTTACAGAATGAGAGGATATGATGTTAATGATACTCCTGGATTCGATACTCATGGATTACCTATAGAAGTTAAAGTAGAAAAAAAGTTGGGCATTGAGAATAAGGGGGAGATTGAATCTAGAATTGGTATAGAGAAATTTATCAAAGAATGTAAGGATTTTGCTGAGCAATATAGAAATATAATGACTCAACAGTTGAAGAGATTTCATATTTGGATGGATTGGGATAGACCTTACATCACATTCAAAAAAGAATACATAGAGAGATCTTGGAAAACTATAAAGAGAGCTTGGGATAAAGGATTGCTAAAAGAAGGGGATTACGTAGTTCCCTACTGTTATAGATGCCAAACTACTCTAGCAAACTATGAATTGGAATATAAGGATCTGGAAGATCCAAGCATATACGTTATGTTTCCTACATTTGAAGATGGAAAATACTTACTGATCTGGACTACTACACCATGGACACTCGTTGCAAATCTTGCGGTTATGGTAAATCCAAATGAGATTTACTTAGAAATAGAGAGAGATGGGAATATACTGATAGTGGCAAAGAAGAGATTTGAGAATAATAGTATTTTCAAAGACTGGCATGTGAGAAGAGAGTTTCTAGGAAAAGAATTGGAAGGATTGAGATATAAACATCCATTTGATGATTTGCTAAAGTTCAAATTCGATAGAAAAGTAATTCTATCTGAAGAGTTTGTATCTATGGAAGATGGTACAGGATTAGTACATTCGGCTCCAGGACATGGAGAGGAAGATTTCAAAGTAGGTCAGACATATGGATTACCAACTTTCTCATTTGTAGATGATGAAGGTAAATATATTGACATAGGTGATAGGTTCAAAGGTAGATTATGTAGAGATATGAACAATGAGATAATAGAAATTCTTAAAGAGAGGGGATTGCTATTTAGAAGAGAAACTATTAAGCACAGCTATCCAACATGCTGGAGATGCAAATCACCTCTTATATATAGATCTACTCATCAATGGTTTATAACAATAACGAACTTCAGAGATAGAATGATAGAGGAGGCAAAGGGAATAAAATGGGTTCCAAACTTTGCTATGAAAAGATTTGTAAATTTCTTGCAGAATTCACCAGATTGGTGTATATCCAGACAGAGGTACTGGGGCATTCCCCTACCCATATGGAAATGTGATAGATGTGGAAATGTTACGGTAATTGATAAGATTCCAGATGGATTGGAAGACCCACATAGACCTTATATAGATCAGATTGTGTTCAAATGTGACAAGTGTGGAGGAGAAATGCATAGAATTCCAGACGTACTGGATGTATGGTTTGACTCAGGAAATGCTGTATGGGCCAGTACTGGTAAAGATGTTGTAGCTGATTTTATAGTTGAAGGACAGGATCAGATTAGAGGATGGTTCTATTCCCTATTAGGATCTGGGATGATATACTACAATAAGATTCCTTACAGAGCAGTAGCTATGCACGGATTCTTCGTTGATGAGAAAGGAGAGAAAATGAGTAAGAGTGTAGGGAATTATGTACCAGTAGAAGAAATATTAGAAAGAGTCGGAGCAGACGCATTTAGATTGTTTGGTCTCTCAAATAACATTTGGGAAGATTTGAAATTTAACTGGAGAGATTTGGAATTGGCTAAACGGGAGCTGTTTGTTATACTAAACATAGCTAAATATTTAGAAGATAATTACAGATCAGTTAATTATGTAGATATGAAGATATGGGATAAGTGGCTAGTGGCAAGATTAAATGAACTTAAGAAAGTATATATAGATTCCTTCCAATCATATGAATACTACATTGCAGTAAGAGCACTTAGGGAGTTTATCATTGAAGATCTGAGTAGATTCTATATGAAAATAGTTAAGACAAATCCATCTAGTCTTGGAACATTATATCATGTATTTCTTGAGGTTCTTACAATGTTAGCGCCTATCACTCCAGCTACCACAGAGTATATCTACCAAAAGTTATATCGCAAACATCACCTAGAGGAGTCCATATTCATGAGAAGCATAGATGATCCGGCTGATTATGATAGTGATCTATTAAGAAACATGCAAAGGGTCAGAGGATTGATATCAGAGATTTTGGAGTGGAGACAGCGTGAAAAGATCAATCTTAGAATGCCTATTCAAGAAGTGATCATATCCGATATATCTCTATATCCATTCAGAGAGATTATTGCAGACATGATAAATGCTAAAGAGATAAGTTTTAATAAACCAGAGAGCTATGATCTGAGCTATGATGGAATAGAGGTTAGGATAATTGTTGGGAACCTTGTGGATGAGTGGCTCTATAATGAGATCTCTAGGAGAATACAGTTTTATAGGAAACAGCTAGGATTGAAAAAGGATGAAACTATTCAACTGCTCTATGATGGATCTGATGCAATAGTAGAGATTATAGATAAATTTAAATCTGAACTTGCTGAGAAAACGAGGGCAGAGTTAGTGAGAAATGTTGGATTGAGTGATGGGGTTCGATATTCTATTAAGGATATGGAATTGATTCTGAAAAAGGCTTGAAGATCTTAGCTACATAAAAATATTCACCTACATCCTTTGGATGCACTCTTACAGTTAGTTTAATGTCCTCATATTGATCTGATATTCCTGGCTCAGATTGTATTGGTAATTCTATAGGCATTAGTTTTGCCGAGTAGTTCTCTAATAGTGCTGACACTACATCCTCATTCTCATATCTAGTGAATGTACAGGTAGAATATACTAGTATTCCTCCAGGTCTTAGAGCTCTATAGGTGGCCTCTAGGATTCTATACTGTACACTGGAGAGAGTTCTGATTATTGAATTTGTAACTCTTTTCCATGCATATCTATGTGCACCTAGAGCACTACATGGAGCATCTACTAGAGCTCTGTTATAGGAAAAATCCGGCGTCTTTTTAGCATCTCTGCTTATTATAGCTACATTCACAACTCCTAATCGTTCTATATTGGCTCTAAGAGAAGATATCCTATCTTTCTTATCATTTGCTATTATAACCCCTCTATTCTCCATTAGCATTGCCATCTGAGTAGTTTTACTACCTGGTGCTGCAGTAGCATCATATACAGTATCTCTCGGACTTGGGGATAGAATATGGGGAGGGATTGCTGATGCTAGAGATTGGGAATGTATATAACCTGCTAAATACTCAATAGAATTACCTATTTTTATGTTGGGTGGTAATTCGTATATGTAAGGTAAGAATGTGGATTTGTAATTAGGTCTTGCTCTAGTTTTCAACCAATTCACTCTAATATACTTTTTAACCTCTATAAAATCAAGCACATCCCTATATCTACTCAGCTCTGAGTCTATATCGATTTGCATAACTATTTGGATAGATGAATTCAGATAGTAATGAATACAGAGAAAATAATCCTCCTATCTGTTTCTTTGGAGTTATATCGCATATGTTATTCGGATCTACACCCAATTCATTTGCAAACTTTATAAAGAAATCTCTCTTCAAACCCACATCATCGATCAATCCAACTTTCTTTCCCATGTTACCAGTCATGATTCTCCCATCAGTAACATTCTCAATTAGTTCCTCTGAGATATATCTGGAATCTAGTAATATCTGTATAAATTGATCATATGTTTCATCTATAATATCCTGTATCATAGCCAGCTCCTCATTCGTTATGTTTCTGAACGGACTACCAATATCTTTATATCTTCCAGATTTAACTGCTGTTATGTTTATCCCTAATTTATCCAGTAGTCCTTGGTAGTTCTCCAAATACATTATTACACCTATATTCCCAATTAGACTGTTCTGATGTGCGTATATTTTAGAGGTACCCAGAGCGATATAATACCCTCCACTAGCTCCAATCTCCTCTATGTAGGATACCTTAGGTTTATTAAATCTCTTCAATTCTCTATATATCACATCACTAGCCACAACGCTACCACCAGGAGAATTTATAACAACAAACAATCCTTTGATAGTTGGATTGTCTGATGCTTTTCTAATAGCTTCTGCATAGTCCTCAGCACCAGGATAGTATGAGAAGGTGGATTCTCTGGATTTTAAATCTATTACACCCTGAATTTCCAGAACCCCTATACAACTACTCATAGATAGTTGGGGTTTAGATGTTAAAAACAGAACGATCACAGATATAATAGATATTATCAACAATCCTACAATTCCTAGTATGGCTATTGCCTTCCAGATATTCTGATTCATACTATCTTAATCACAAGTAACATTTTAAAAATCATTTTAGAGCCTTTTCCACAACCGCGTCATCAATTATGGCCTTAACTCCTAAGATCTCATTTATTGAGTTTATTATAGAGGCTATCCTATTTGGTTCTCTTATATCAGTTATCTTAGCGAATTGTCTAATTGATTCGTCTACTCCAAGATCTCCCCCTAGCAGAGAGTAGAGTATCAAACCTTCCACCCCATGCTTCTTGTATATGGCGTAGCTATCATATCCATAGCTAGCTCTTAATTCCTTCCGAGTGATCTTCCTAGAACTAACGATACCATACTCTTTGGATATGAAGTTCAGCATTTCTTTGATTTTGGATAGGGGAATTTTTAGAGCTATTGCTATATCTACTATTCTGAACTTAGGGTTCTGGTCTATGTATCTATCAAATGATTTACCATCCTGACCGAATTTCAGGGACATATCCAAAGGCATCTTGTATTTTATAGAATACTTCTTGACAGGATCTTTAACATTCTTATTAATTTCAAACTCTTCTATATCTGTAAGCTCATTATCTATTTCTTCTATATCAGTAACTATCTTAGGTGCAAATCTGTTTTGAGATGTTTCTTCCTCTCCAGGACTTGAGTGTAGATTAGCTGTTCTTATGAAATCTGTGATCTCTACGACTAGATCTATACTGACTCCTGTTTCATCAGCTATCTGTAGAAAACTCTTCTTAGAGTCATAAACTCTTAGTACTTTTACTCCAGCTTCCCCATACTTAGAATAGATAGTTTTCTCAGCAGGAGTTAAGGAGCTTGGATCGATCTGTGGCTGTGGCTTGGGAGGTTCTGTAGATGCTGCAATAGGTTCTAGAATAGGTGACTGCTGTGGAGTTTCAACGATCTGAGTTTGTTCATGAATAGTAGGAGGCTTAGCCTGATCCTCCACTTCTACTATTATGCTTCTGCTCCTCAAAAACTCCATCAATTTTGCACTATCTATGGCGTATTTATTAGCTAGAAGCACAATATCACTATCAGATATACTCCCCAGAGATTCTAACTCGTTGTAAAGTAATATAGAATGTTTTCCAAATTGCTTTATCATGTCGGTTTTGTCTCGATTCTTCTCTGCAAATGATTTGTTGTTTATCCTGTACACGTTTTAATAATACAAAAACTTTTTAAAAATCTATTCAGTAATCATAACTTGCCGGGATGGCAGAGCGGTCGATTGCGCTGGACTTGAGATCCAGTGCCCGAAAGGGTTCGGGGGTTCGAATCCCTCTCCCGGCGCTATTTAATCAATTCTGCTATAAGGGTTTTTGTTTCCCCTGGTCCCAGTTCAACTCTGGCAAACAGTGTATTGTTGTTGATCCTTAAATCTCCTTGGGCAGTATAGTTTCCATCTAGCCATATCGATATCTCCACATTCTCTCTGTAAGGATTCAGATTCTTAAGGGATATCTCTATATTCGATCTGATAATTTCTCTAGTACAATACATATCAAAATTGCACTTTCTATTCAATACATTTCTGTATAGAATATTATACTCTATACCTCTATTCTCCCAAATATATAGATCAACGCTACTATCTTTTGGATAATAATCTATATCAACAACATTCAATAATCTTCCATATTCATCATATATTTCTATAGTTCCAGATGGGATATCCGTTGGGGCTCTGAAGTTAATATACAGAGATGGATTCCCCTTCTGTGAGTATACCTCCTGATTATATAAGTATCCGAATATTCTATTCACTCTATCTTCCTTCAGATCTTTAGATTCTACAGTTCTGGATATAGTAGACATAGCAGGTATAACCAAATCTTTTATGGTATATACAATTCTGCTCATAGTTATCTGCTTATCCAATTCACTAGCTTCTTTTAATTGAAAAGATTGATATCTATATAGAATTGGGTAATATCTTCTCAAATTCGCATCTACCAATTCCACCTGATCATATCTAAATTCTCTCCTGTTATTATTGATAATTTTAAAACCGATATCTAGAGAGGAGTTAAGGGGATCAAGTCTAAGAATAGAACTACCTTCCCATTTGAGTCTATCAATATTCACATATACATAACCTATAGGATCAAGTAGAGTGGATGAAAGATTAGTATCTTGTGTTACTAATGAATTTGGATCTATTCTATAGTAATATCCTTCAGAATCCTTAACTATTACTGTATACTCATCAATCCCAACTACAGTACCCTGAACCTCTCTATTGTTCCATATGAACTTCACCCTGGTTCCCAAGTAGTTATTCATTTTCAAAAGATTATACCTACCATAGACATTCAAAACACTCAACCCATCTAGATCAATTCTACTATCAATTTTCATCAGAGCAGAATCTCTGTATATATACAACTGGGTTGGATGTGTAGAAGATATATTCAAAGCTGTAAGTAATATTAGTAAACCTAATATAACCGCACCTATTGCAAAGTATCTATACATAAATAATATCGGATTATTCTGTTTTAAAAGATTAGTGTTCCATCCAATGTTTTTTTAGTATGTGGTGATAGGATAATGTCTCTGAACAGTACTCCATCTCTATATTCCATCTCCCCTTCATAATCAACTACACGATAAGTATTCAATTCTAATATTATTCTAAGTTCCTGACTGGTATCAGAAGTGTTTTCCAAATAAACCTGAATATTCATCATATTATCATTCATAGATGATTTAATGTGTGCTTTTATTATCGGATTTTGATAGATTTTAAGATAGGTTGTGGTATTCATTGGAACACTGTCTGTTGTGGTTATAGCAATATTCTTCTCTAGCAATCCCATAATAGTTACATTACCTCTGGGGATTGATACTTTAGGTGTAAAAACTAGAGTTCTGTAGCACAAAAGCTCAGAGCTATTTATACTATCATGGATTACATTCATCAATTCTGCCTCATATACATCCTCTCCTATTGTGAATGATCCAATACTGTTCTGCCGTAGACTAGTATTATAGAGTTCATATATAGAATATGTCTGATCGTAACTCTCTAGATCAATATCATTCAATCTGAAATCTGAATTATTAAAATCTATTGCCATGTGATTGAATATCTTTGCCCCATAATTCAATAGAATCTCCTCACCTTGGTATATTATGAAATGATCTCCACTCCAATATAGATCTCTGGTTAGGAAGAGCACTGGACTTATCTTAGGGTCGATAGTTATGGTGTTATCATTCAGCTCAACCAAGTATCTACCAATCAGCGAATTATAATCTATGGTGTTCGGTAATTCCTTTTTGGAATCAATAGGAATATATGCTCCATCTCTGAATACTATATTCATTCTCTCACCCTACCATATATACGTCCATACAGTACAAATTCACTGTTTACAGGAGTATTTGGAACAATAGGTTCATAATAGATCTCTAATCGCTCTGCGTAGTTCCTATTGAGCGGAATACTGACTGGAATGTTGATAGTAGAATTTTTGCCTCTATCTAATTGGATGTTGATAGTGTGTTCAGTATCATTCAACTTCAACCTAGTAATCTTAATATCGTAATCAAAATTATTTCTCAAATTTATTATAATGTTAGACGAGTTTATAAACATGCCCTCACATCTCAGAAAATAAGGAGTTACACACCTATCTGGAAGTGCAAAAGAACCTGAATAATACGATATGAGTATTGCTACAAGGAATAGTGTTATTATGATGGCTATAGAATTAGTATACAAGAACTCTAGAGATATTTGAGCTCGCATAATTATATATTGTGCATATTAATTAAATATTATCTTCCTCTAGAAGAACCACTCAATCTTATTCTATTAACCTCTTTTATTCTCTGTCTAAATAATTGTCTATTTCTATTATTCATTATTATATCTCTACCAGTTGCTGGAGTAAACATCATCTCTGCTTTTATGATCCCCACCAGTACCTGCTCAGATTCACTTTGACCATCTCCCTCAATTCTTCTGTATCTATCAATTCCCCTGTATTTAGCAGATTGCTCTATAAACTTAGTGGTGGCTGTAGGTACCGATTCAGGAGTTAATGAATAACCTGTGGCTGCTATGATCTGATTTCTGTACTGTGCATTCTCTGAAATTATATTCCAAGGAGTAATTGATCTCTGACTCTCCCCTATCATATCTCCTGCTAGAGCTCTGAATTCTGTAGGTGGTAGCAGAGGTTTAAACATATATGCCAAGGATTTTCTGGTAAGGTTAAGTGCTCCTGATATAGATGAATAAGGTAATATATATTCCTCTATTAGAGCTTTAATCGGTGCGGTAGATGGAGAGGTTGGAATAGTCTTTAGTAACAGTGTAATTGGTGAGACAACGTATAACATAGGGAACATCATGAATGGAAGACTGTAAGAAGGTAGTTCTGTAGAATAATATGTACGCTCTTCATAATATCCAAAATATCTACTCCATCTTCGTTGATTCATGTTATATCTATCTGTAAACACATCTTTATTCAGCAAGATTCTTTCATTCAGGGTATTCATCACTATATTACCAGAACTCTGATCTATGTGACCATAACCTGGTAGATCATAATATGTACCTACAAAAGGAGATAGCCAATGGTGGAACATGTGGGAAGGTCTATATGTCAATAGTTTCTCTTCCCAATCAGATATCAAAAGACCTTCTGTCGCTCTTATCTTTGAAGCTCTGTAATCCAACCAATTCTGGAGATTCGGAATAATGTGTGGACCAAAAATCCTCTCTAGATTGTCTACTATATATCCAAAAGGCAATCCAACAGTTCCCATTCCAATGATAGTTGCATAGAACGATATTGGATACCAGTGAGAGTACATATTAGGAGAGAATGGTAAAGGTAGATATGCCCAAACATGTGCGTATGGTAGATCGCTTACAGGATATCTATTGAACTGTTTTGCTGATGTGAATTTGCTTATAGGAGAAAAGTTAGGATCATTTAGCATCTGGGATAATCTATTTATATAACTGGTTGATAGCTGAGGTGTATCTATTGTAGATGTTGTGGAGAAGGATTTGTTCAATCCTCTGTAAAGTCTAGAGAAGTATTGTAATCTGGAGAACATTGATATCATATAATTGTGAGCAACAATATCTCTTACAAAAGCAGGGGTCAGAGGCTGTAAAAATGACTTTGCAACTAGGTGAAGAGGGAATCCTAAAACCATATTTAATCTACCCATCCAACCCAATCCTGAATAATTTGGTGTTTGATCTAGAAGGAAAAGTCTAACTATATTTGGTATATCATCGTAACCAGATCTGTTTGCAAAATAGTTAGCAACATGCAATCTCATGATATTATTCATTCTTATTAGATCCGCAAGAGTAGGATCATATTGAGGAAGTAGATTTGTGTATACCCCTTCTGTTAATCTTCTAGATCTTATCCCTCCATCATTTGCTAGAATAGAAGGTTGATCTAAGACTCTGTACATTATAGCTATATAATAAGGCCAGAACAATCCACTTCCAGCATAGAATGTAGCAGATATATCTGCTCCTCTGTACTCACTGATACCTGCCCATACCCCTTTAGGAGATCGCACAACCAATGCCCAAGCATTCATGTAGTATCCTCGCTTATAGCTCAGATATGCTGTTTCAAATTCATTCAGCTCTTCAAATGCCTCGATTATAGCCTCTTCTAGATATGTCCTTCTAGCTATATGTTCTGGATTATCTGGGTTAAGAGCTCTATACTGATCCATAAGTTCTATAATATTTTCCACTAATGCTCTCTCAGCTAGCTCAAACATTCTATTCACTATGGGATATCCATGCTGTATCATTGCTGCTGCATGACCAAAGTGCTCAACATTAACGAAATACATGTTTGCATACTCTGTAGCTGCCAGAGTTTTATTTATCAGAACTAATGCGGTAAGATCCTTCCATGTGGCAATTAATCTATCTCTAAGATTAAAACCTATCTCACCTCTAGGTACTAACCCTTCCCACAATCTATTATTCATACTATTTACAATCTCACGTATTCTATGACCTACATTCGAACCAGTATCTAACACCATTCCTCTTTGAATCAGATTTCTTACAGAATAATTATCCAGATTCATTGCTCCTATCAACCCTGTAATCCCTAGAACTCTCTTATCGTTAGAAACAGAATCTATTATAGCCAAAGCATCCAAATAAATAGGGATATGATTGGATATCTGGTTCATCTTATTATTCATGAACATCTGTTCTATCAGTCTGTAATTCTTAACATAGATACTTACCTCTGACTCTTTAATGCTGTTGATATTAGGGAATTGCTGCTTGAGATATTGAATAACTCCAATTCTAGTATTGAATTCATCAAGCATTACATAAGCCATAAACCTGATGTGAGGGTTGGAATGCGACTGAGAAATATGCTGAAGAGCAGGTAAGATCTGTGCCAATTCGTTTATATTCTCATTCAATCTATGATATATCCTCTTCTCAGCTAAGCTGTCATTAAGTAATGACTCAAGCTGAGATCTGCTAATGTTAACACCATTATTGCTCAAATACTGATGTATAGAATCTATAATCTCATTTCTGTATTCAGCACTTCTCTTGTACATAACTAATCTGACGAAATCGTACATAGCTGTATGTAGGGCTAGCATCATATCTGATTTACTCATTTTTGGGGATAGACCAAGTCCAGTATAGAATGCATTCAATGCCAATATTGGATCTCCAACGTATTGTACAGATAGATCAACAAAATCTTTGGATAGCCAGAATGCTGTAGCTCGCATCTTACCTATATATCTACTACCGTAATCACCAGGATCCTGATCCAAATGCACGAATCTACCGTCTATTGCATCAACTATATGCACAGATGATCCAGCTGGAGCCTCAAATGATGATGATGGAATTTTGGATACTGCCTGTTGCATCTTCTCTACAACCCCCTCTAGCTGCTCATCTGTTAATTTAGATCTTCCAATTGCTCTGAATAATGATTTATTGATAGCCCTGGTTCTACTCATCTGTCCAAAACTCTTAGGTCTGAGCACTAATTCATCATCAGCAATAATAGTATCTATATCATTAAATACCTCTGGCAACCATACAGTATGTCCACCCATACCGTATATCCTCTGTTTTGAGAATACTCTTGTATTAGGATCAATATCCACGACTCTACTCTTTTCATGTCCAAACAACAATCTATTAACAACACCAACATTCAAATCTCCTGGATCTACACTATTCTTAACAGTCTGGTAATTAGTATCTGGACCAGGCTTTCTCTGAATCACTGCATTGTGCAAATTCAGATAACCAGCAGCAACCATGAAAGCTCCTAGAGTGTGTGCCAGATGACGCTTTGAATATATGCTATTCTGCATCAGAGTAGATGTCTGTAACAATTGTTTCTCTATCTCCTGCTGGAACCATTCTGCTTTGGCACCCTCGGGACTGTTCTGATATACTCCTTTGTTAGCTGCTAAATACCTAATAGCTTCTCCTACTCTTTCTGCAGCCATCATGTTATTCTTCTTAACAGCATATATTATAGGTATCTCTTTGATTTTTAGACCGGCCATTCTCTCATTTCTTCGTAATGAACTAACTATTCCTGCTTCTGTAGCCATTTCTCTATTGAATTCTGCAATAGATTTAGCTGCTTCTATTAATTCTTTCCTGTTTGCTATATACCAGATGTCTTGGGTTTGATATATCTCTGATTTAATACTGTCCATACCTATGGCAAATAGCAATTCCTTGTAATCCCCAGATAGATATGTTAGATTAGAAGTACTATGGAATATATCTGATGCTCTCTCTGGATCGCTTAGAGCTCTGAAAAGTTCTGTATCACTCATTTGATTAACCGGAGAGATTAAATCATGTGAACTGAGTCTTCTGATAGTTTCAGTAAATAGCCTCTGTCTCTCATAATTATCCTCCACACCTACTCTCACTGCTGCTCTACTAGCCTCAGTAGCCTGATTATTATCCCAAATATTCTGTACAAACTCTGATCTAATCGTAGAATTTGATTTAACCAAATGGGTAAGCTGAAATTCATCAGTAGAATTCTTCATATCCATCCAATTCCATGTAGAATTCAGATCATAATTTGCACGAATTCTAATCTGAATAGCCTCTATTACTCCATTAATTATTGATTCGGCCAATCCACGATTCTTCAATTCATCTCTAATATT
This sequence comes from Candidatus Anstonellales archaeon, assembly GCA_038740615.1. Lineage (GTDB taxonomy): Archaea > Micrarchaeota > Micrarchaeia > Anstonellales > J096 > JAADEL01. The sequence continues at coordinate 14,845 of JAVYLQ010000010.1, forward strand.
CTCTACATTCCTGGATCTTACATAATTATCCATCAATTCAACAATCTCTCTCTCACTCAGATGCTCGTTCAGCTTACTGTACAATTCATTCATCACAACTACATCACTTATTATTCTTGAGGATTCAGCTATAAGTGTATCCGCATTATGGCTTAGATTAGTACTCAAATAGTTTCTGATATAAGAACCTACTTCTGTGTTTACTTTGCCCCCGTCCCATCGTATAACTGCTTCTCGTATAGAATCCGAATCTACATTATCTAATATTGCATCAATCACAGTTCTCCTAACAGCATCGTCAATTATTTCTTCTCTAATACCTTCCTGTCTAGCTATAGCTACTGATTCAGAGATATCTCCGGTATACAACATTCTCAGATAGTGATGATTCTCCACAGTAACATTCTCCTTACCTAGAATCTTTAGCATAGTTATATCAAAACCCTCCCTAACTCCAGGCATGTATTCATAAGATATTTGCTCATTAGATCTTAATTCTGATTTAATAACTGAAGATCTGTACATCTCGAGCATATTTGCTACTACTAGAGCTATTAAACCATCACTAGCATCGTTAAATATTGCTACTGATTGTTCTTGCTGACTACCTATAGGTTTATATATTGATGCAAATTGTAAATTGTTCAAATCTTCTGATAGAGCAAGGTATTCCCCTATCATTGAAGAATCAATCTTATCCCTAAATTCAGGTCTCAGGAGATCTATATTAGCTAATCTCTCCTCACCATCACTCATCTTAACTCTGGTAAAGAACTCTTCCAATCTCTCTATTCCCTGAATTATATTTTCTGATGAATCAACATATCTCCTCAACAGATCTTTGTATCTCTCAAAAATAGCTCTCTCAACAGGATCATTTATTACATATATGGAATAATCTTTCTCCTTCATAGCAATGATCTCCAACTTCTGTATGGCGTATAACTCCTGGAGTAATCTATTCAATTCTTGATCTTCCTTTAGATTATCTAATCTAGAACTTATCTGTCGTATTTTATTTATATCTAAATGCAAATCTGTGTGCTCAATTAACTTTCGGATATCATTAACAAGATCTGGATATCTCTTGGATAGATAGTTAATAAGAATTATTGTTGAGAGATTTCTGCTTGCAGTCTGCAAAGATACAACGAAGGCTTCGGCTACATTATCTGGAGTGACTTTTATGAGTTCTTTGTGAAAAGCAGGAGTATGGTAATATCTGATAGTTCTATAGAAAGAGGTTCTTACACTTGCTGCTGGCCCTACAACCAATGCAGCAACTACGGGGAATATCATTGCATCATACATCCAATTAGGGATTACTTTTACAATATTATTTATAATATTTATCCCTCTTTCAGAAAGCTTGATCCCAAAGGCACCGGAGATGGCAGATGCTACATTCTTATCAGCAAGCTGTTTTATAGATTCATCAGCCTCTTTTATTTTCTCCTCTACTCTTTCTACAATTTCCTCATCTCTAATCTGTCTTAGCGGATCTCTAGTGTATTTGATTAGCTTGAATGGGTAGACAAATGATAGGGCAAATGAGATCATTCCTCTCGATGCCCTGAATGGATAGAATATATATGACATGACTGGAACGTTGACCATATGAGCAACACCCTTAAGAATTGGGTATCTGCTTAGCTTATCCTTCCATACCTGAACGAACTCTGCAAGCTTATCTAAAGGCTCTTCTCTAGTTTTCTTTGCTACAGCAGCAGCTATCAACTGACCCACAGCAAAATTAACATAATATGTAATTGTCTGAGCATGTCTAGGAGCTAATCCATTTGCTTCCAGTTCCTTGACGAATTCCCTGTAGCTCTGTTCAAACTTAGATCTTGTAGTAGTCTCAGTAAGACGTTCTATTAATTCGAAATTACCCAAATATGGCTGAATGTTTCGATTGTATGCATTCAGAAATGCCTGAAATATATGCTCCTGATTGGGTTTGACGTAATAAACTCCACTATCATTCATTCTAGTAACTAGACCCAATTGCTGTGCCAACATCAGCTGAACTGCATTCAAATTCCAAGATCCACTCCCAGTTATACTTCTCACTTCTATATTGGTAGCTATTAGAGCTTCAGCACTATCACTCTTACTAATATCACCTATTGCTGGAGCGTAATTAATACTACCTGGCTTGTGTGATAGTACTACTTTAGGTGTTGGTAATCTAGGATATAATAGATCAAAAATGCCTGCAAACATTCCCATTCCTCTAGCATACATAGCAGCACCGAATATTCCTAAGAATAATATCATCATGATTATGGAATCAACTCCTGCTCTATCGATCCTGTCCTTTATCAATTCCCCTAGGTTCACTCCCAAAGGTGTAGTATAGGACATCACTTCAAGCTGACCTTTAGAATTCTTGAATACTGCTATTCTGATTCGATCAGTAGTGACAAAATCTATATCACCCCCTTTAATAGTATACTCAATTATATAATTTCCTTCATTTATATTCAATGGACATCTGTGATTGGGTTGTAGATCTCTGCATATAATTCTTTCAGAAACCCCACCAGCTCTCTGGAAATGAACTATCTTAACAACAGCTCTTGCATTCTTATCATAAATTCTTGCTATCTGATCAACATTGATCACTATTATTCTACCAGGATCAATCTTATCATGTTGAGGAACTTCAGCATAAACATCATATTCGAAATATATATTAGAACCATCTGAAGAGATAGTTGTAGGGGAGAGAATTCTAGTTAGTGTTGAGGTATCAGATGAATAGGATAGGAGTATGATAAGAACTAAAACATATTTCATAATTTATTTTTGGAAAAACTTTATTTAAATATGATATATGATCAAACATGATATATTTGCCTGATGAAGATTCTATTTTTCTTCTCGATACAATAATAGATATCCCTGCTAGATCAATGTTGGATATGGGGACTGGGACAGGTTATGTAGCTATAAATTACAAGCGAGCCCATCCAGATTCTAGAGTTGTAGGTGCAGATATATCATCGGAGGCAATAGAATTAGCTCGTGCAAATGCTAAAAGAGAGGGATTGGATATTGAGTTTGTTGTTTCAGATCTATTCAGTAATATACATGAGAAATACCAGATGATAGTTTTCAATGCCCCCTATATTCCCGATGATGGTATGAATTATGATATAACAGTAATTGATAGAGGAGTAGTAAAGAGGTTTATGATCGATGTAAAGAATTACCTAATACCAGGAGGGATTGCATTCTTATTAGTTAATAACTTAACTGAGATAGTTAATGATGGTTCTTGGGAATTGTATAGAGTTAAACACATGTTTTTTGAAGAACTAAGAATTTACAAATACCATCAATTAAATTTTTAAACATATTCAAACATTAATTATATATGCAAGTGCAATTAGAAGAAGAAAAGATAGACATGAAAACAGAACCAACAATACCA
>JAVYLQ010000011.1:0-15869 GCA_038740615.1 Candidatus Anstonellales archaeon
AGGGAAGTTAGCGCTGAAAAATACTCTGGCTAAGCATGATTATTTTCAAACCTAATCTCTCTGATATTAGGATTTAGATTATATAGCTCAGCCCGGAAGAGCACTCGGCTGAAGACCGAGGGGTCGGGGGTTCAAATCCCCCCTGCGGCATCTTTTTAAACATATCTATAATGAATATTACATGAACAGATTAGATTATCAGAATGAATCCAAGCAGAATCCACCTAGAAAACTAGAGAGTTTCAAAGAGAGAGTAGAGAGATATATGAGTCCAATTAGAAAATTGGCTAAGACTACTGCTGTGGTTATGGCTTTAGGTACACTATCATTAAATCTGTCATCTTGCAATCTGCTTAATGATCTAATATATGAGAGATATTACTGCTCAAGATTCTTTGCTGACGAGATACAAATTAACTCAATAGATATAAATAGGTACCCTTCTAGAGAAGGGTATAACACTGTTAAAGTATACCCAGAAGTCAAAAGACACATATTTATCAAGAAAGATGCTAATGGGAATTGGAGTTATAAAGTGGAATCTCCTCTATTTATTCAATACTCATACTCCCCCCCAGAAGAGCCATATTTTTATATATGCGGTAGGAACATAGATATGACCTATAAATTTGAGTTGAATTTGGATCAGAATGTAAAGAACACTCTTGATAGAATTCTTACCAATCCTGATCAATATGTTGGTAAGAAAGTAACTGATTTGAGTCTTCTGAACAATCTGTACTTGAATTTGTACTATACTATAACAGTTTATGGAAATATAGGTGAGCAGAAGATGGTGGGGCCTGAGAATGCAAGAGTCTCTTCACATACCTTCAATAACATATTTAGTACTCCTTTGAACATAATAGAGGAAAATTTAAGGTTGTCGAGTAATTATAGCATTATTCCTACTACTATTAAACTTAAGGTTCGAGCAATTGTTGAAGAGGTGTATATAGATAGAGTTCAGGATAATGAGATTGTGATAGGATTGCGAAATACTAAGAATTGGGAGGAATTAAAGAGAATCACGGGACAACCATACGATAAATACTTCTATAGGGTAGCTCCTATGTCTATAGACCCTCTATTAGTGGAATACCTATACGGTCTTACAGAGTATTAATACCTTCTTATCCCAACTGTTTTCAGCATCTTTATTGTTTCAGCATATGGAGATTCAGAAGAAAAAATGTATATTTTAGTACCATATTTCTCGACTATCTTTAGAAGATCTCTAATTTCTTTGCTCTCTAGAGCATCATCTATCACACACACCAGCTCCAGATTACCCTCAGCATAGTTTTTAATATCCTCCCCAAAAACAACCATTTCAGAATACTTAGCTATATACTGATTTAATATCCCCACAATTTCTAAATCCTGCTGAATTCTATATTTAGCTATGATATCACGGATCTGAGGGAATAATTCCTTCAGAGAACTTATTTCTGCATAGCTAATACCCAATACAGCTAAAATATCATGATCGGATTTTAGGTAATTAGCCAGTTTCTCTTTCTCAAATCCAGGCCCAGCTATTATGATCTTTTTAGATGTTAGAGATTTAGCTATTTCTGAATATATTCTATCTCGATTCTCCTCAGACATTTTACTATATGGCAGATCTCGCTCTAAGATTATCTCCATACCTATAGGATATAGATTCAGGATTTTTAGATTTCTCTCATCTATCAGAACTACATTTGCTATCAATTCTCTAGAGTTTTTCAGAGCATCATTTAACAATTCCCTCTCATATTCACTCCAGTCTTTGTATACATATAATTCTGAGTCCTTGCGTATATCAAAACTATGATACCTACCTAGCTGAACGTATTCACTTGGTGAGCCATCTATAATCTTACCAGTTAATCTTACGCTATGAATATCTTTCATGTATTTTACTCTCTCTACTTCTAGCTTTATCCTAACTGGTTTTTTCTGATCCATCCCTTCCACTGATCTTAAACTAGTAGACTCTACGACATCCCCAGGTCCTACGAGATTCCATATATACCAAAGATCATTTGCAGTATCTATTCTGATGTATGTTCTATCCTTATCGATCTTAAAATACATATCTATCTCCTTCCTTTGCCATATAGAATTTTATGTCAGGATAGCTAGATATTAATTCTGACATTAACAAATCTAATCTCTTCAGAAGGTATATAGAATAATGAGAGATAATGACGTGTTTTGGTTTGATCATGTCTATGAATTTTTTCAGATCTTGTAATGACATGTGTTTTATACTGGTAGGTTCTATCACTGCAATATTTGCTATCAAAATATCTGCCTGTACGTTCAACAATCTATTGTGAAATTTACCGTCTGACGTATAATATACTCCTAAATCCTCAAGATATATCCCAAATCCATCTATGCCATGATCTATAGGAAACGTGTTTTTGAAATTCTTATAATTGATGTAATTTATGAATTTTTTATGATATTGATCTATATACCTATATACATCATCGGTTGATATTAAATCTACTTTACGTTCCAAGTTAGTAGAATATTCTATAGTTGCTAATAAGTCTCCATAATGATCTAAATGGAGATGACTACATATTATGCTATCTATCTGTAGATCCGGATGCTGTCGATTTATTTTCAGCACTGCTCCAGGACCTGGATCTATATAATAGGTTGTTGAATCTTCTCTTATATAAAATCCACCTGTACCAAAACCCATGGGTTGCTTGATAAGCAGATCTCTAGTACCCCCTGGTCCAACTATACCAATTTCCATAAACATCACCAATTATAAATGAAATGTTATATTATTAAATGATGATAGTTGATCCTTGGAGAGTAGAAGGGGATATAGATTACGATAGATTGATAGAGGAATTTGGTACTAAGAGATTGGACGTGAGCATATTCAATACCTCTCTGGAGAATCTTCCGGTTATGTTAAGAAGAGGATTTTTCTTCTCACATAGGGATCTAGATGTAGCACTAAGAGACGGATTTTTTATATATACTGGTAGAGGACCTAGCGGTAAGATGCATATAGGTCACCTTCCACCGTTTTTACTAGCCAAGTGGTTACAGGATAGATATGGAGCTAATCTATACATCATGATAAGTGATGATGAGAAATTTGTGTATAATAGAGAGATCAAATGGAAAGATATTGATAGGTATGCTATTGAGAACATTCGAGATATAGCATCTATAGGATTTGACCCAAATAGAACATTTATATTTAGAGATACTGAATACATACGGAATATGTATAGATTAAGTCTGGAGATAGCTAGGAAGATAAACCTATCAACAGCAAAAGCAGTTTTTGGATTTACAGGAGAAAGCAATCTTGGACTGATATTCTATACAGCACTCCAAACAGTTCCAACTATGTTTGAGAGAAATGTGCCTCTGATTCCTGCTGGTATAGACCAGGATCCATATTGGAGAGTACAGAGAGATATCGCAGAATCATTAGGATACAGAAAGGTCTCAGCTATACACAACAGGTTTTTCCCCTCTCTAATGGGTCCAGGATCTAAAATGAGCTCTTCAAAGCCTGAAACAGTTATATTCTTAGATGAGACTCGAGAATCTCTGAGAAAGAAGATATACAGGGCATTTTCAGGTGGTCAACCTACAGTGGAATTGCATAGAAAATTAGGAGGAGATCCTAGCATAGATGTACCTTTTCAGCTTCTGTATTACATGTTTGAGGATGATGATAATAAGATTAGAGAGATATATGATAGGTATAGATCCGGGGAAATGTTGACTGGAGAATTGAAAGACTATGCAATTGAGAGAATATGGGGATTTTTAGAGAGATTACAGAGAAATAGAAGATCAGTTGATATTGATAAGTATATGTATGATGGGAAATTGGCAAGTGAAATGTGGAATAAATATTTTTAAAATCAATTTTTATTAAATAACTACATGATCGAGGAGCTACTAGGGGTAAGTTTATACAACCAGAGAGCTGAGATTGTTAACATGGAACAGTATGCAAAATCCACCGATCTATTGATATTTGTATATCCTAATAATAGAAACCCTGAATTCTTGGGCATGCTAGAGATATTAAATAGATATGCGAGGGATAAGATAGCTATTAATACAGATAGTGTTGATGAGAACCTCAATGTAGCAGCTCAGCTAAAAATCGAATTTGATATCCTTTCAGATCCCTCCAGAATAGTTATACGTAGATTAGGGGCTATAGCTATTACAAGAGTTGGGGGTGAGGATAGAGAAGTATTTATACCTACTGCATACGTATTCATAGATGGAAGATTAGAGAAGAAGGCTAGTGTTTACAAACAGGATGAATTCATGGAGTTTCTGAATAGTATAGAAGATCTCCTGAAATAGAAACTCTAGCCGATACTCTCAACCCGTCCAATTCTAGATCTACTAACCACTGATCGTTATCAAAGACCAATTCTTTTTTCAGTATCTGATGATCTCTTAGATGGGGTTTTTTTATTCCCAGATTGTAAATAACCTCTTCAGGATATATCAATCTACAGTTATTGTCGTTTTTGCTACAATCGGCTAGAGTTATGATATATGGGTCTATCTCCGCAAATTTATAATCTGGATATATGTAATCTACATGATATCTCTTAGGATAGAAACTAGTGTCATTGAATATAAGTGCAAAACTAACCTTAATATTATCATTGGATTCAATAGTGCTTAGCAATTCAATTCTGCTAGCATCGCTGTACTTATCCTGGAGATAGCTATATATTGTGTTTATGTATTTCTCCAGTTCAACATAATTCTTAGCATAGTACTGATTGTATTCATATATCATTCTAATGGATAGGATCGTCATAATCATCAATATTATTAGAATTAGATCGATAGATTTCATGATATTAGTGTACCCTCAGGAATATCTCTATCGACAGTAATTAGAGATAATACTCTCCCATCATATGCTGCTAATAACATCCCATTACTCTGATATCCAGCTATTGTTTTTGGTTCTAGATTTTTTATAATGATTATCTTCTTACCTATCAGCTCCTCTGGTTTATAGTATTGTTTTATACCAGAAACGATATATCTCTGTTCATCACCTAGAGACAATTTTATTCTATATAGTTTGTCTCTCTCGGGTATGTTCTCAACTTCAAGTATCTTTGCCACAACCAATTCTACCTTTTTAAAATCGTCTAAATTTATCATGTGTTTGTATAGGATTTTAGATTTTTAATTCTTTCTCTTAACTTAGATTTTATAAAGCTCTTCAGCTGCTCAGGCGCATATATATGAACATACACATCTCCATTTCTACTCTGTTCTATATAGTTAAATACTATGTTTATGATTTCCCTATAATATCTCCTACTAATTGGATCTAGATATGTAATTGGATGACTAATTGGGTATATTATCTTCTGTACAGGTCTGAAGGCCATCATATTCATACCAACATAGAATCCAATACTAACTGATGCTTGATCAGCACCTAGAAATCCTCCTAATATAGCAATATATACCAATGCAGATCCAAATAAACTGATCAGATTTCCAATTACCCTATTCTTTTCCACGTTAGCAACAACTCTTATATATCGTCCTTTTTCTTTTTTTTCTCTGGCTTTCAGACGTTCTCTCCTTGTATCATGTTCAATATCTATTTTATCCAACAACATTGAGTATTTATCTGCAATACAATCCAGTATGTGTATTATAGGTTCATTAGGCCTAATTCTAATTATATAGGGTTTAGATACATTTTCCTGTTTTATTCCATATTCTTGTATTATATATTTATCAGTTTTATCAGTTACATCAGATCTCTCGATCCATTTATTTCTATTAGGTTCTCTATCTTTAAGAAGATCATATGTTGCTTCTGTATAGTGTGCAGCACTCTTGTATCTTAGAAAATAATCTAGATCTACATGATCAACAAAAAATATCAATCTGCTCTTTTTCAATCCATGATCTCTTGATCTGTTTATAAGATATGTATTCTCTCTTAACTTCTCATAGTCATAAATATACAGTATAATATATCTTCTTCTAACCTCATCATACATCATAGTTTCAATCATTCTAGAGTTCGAATAACTTTTTTCTAATCTGTAAACCATATATTTTTATTAATAAAAGTGTTTAAAAATTATAACTGAATTGCATTTATCATTCCATCCTGATTCGGTCTGGATGTTACTCTGGCCTTTCCGTAACCTTTAACCTCTATTATAGTACCTTTGGTTATTATGTTCGATCTGGTTTCATTAGGAGTATTAGATTCTAAAACCTTAACAATCTCTGTTCTAACAACCTTCCCATCCTTAGTAGCCAAATTCACATAGAATGCTTTCTTGAGTTTGACTTTAGTCCCCCCACCTTTAGTTCTGACTATCTTTCTCTCTTCTTTTGTATCTAATTTGGTAAGTATCCTATCTCTACCAAAGTGGGCCTTAATTTTATCTCTGTTCTTTACTTTCTTAGCACCGGTTCCAGAATACACAGTTCCAGATCTTCTTTCATGATACATGGTTTTTTAAATGCGGCTTAATATTTAAATATTTATTTCTAATCAGATATGCATCAATCCTTTTTAATTCTGGATAACTCTGTTCTATGAGATTTGATATACTTTGCTTCATTTTACTATCGACTAATATCATCAGTGATTCTCTCCCAGCCCCATGCAATCTCTGTGCTATTATCCCTTTTTCCCTAGAGAGTTCTTTCGTGATCATCGTTATCTCTTCTGGTTCATATTCCTGCTCTAAATCCATATGTTTCCATATTCTTATTAATCTATCTCTGATCATTTCAGTGATCTTACCAACTTCATCCCATTTACCCTTCATGAACGCATCTATCCCTCTGTCCTCTAGCTTAAAATATTCTCTAGCCAGATCCTTGATGTCTCCTCTTTTATAGACTCTCTTGAACTCTCTAACAGCTATATTCGTATCCAAGCTATAACCGGTATCGTATACTAACATATCGATATCGTTTGGTATTTTCACTGGTACTATTTCTATCCTCAGAGATTTGTTGATAGTTTTCAGATCTAAATCTATATTTTGAGATTTTTGGTATATTATTGATGAATTATAGGTGGCTGTGGCAAAATCAAATCCTACAGGGGTTTTACCAGCTAATCTATAGGCGATCAGAGCTAATCTGAATACCAGATCTGGATCAGGTTTCAACCCATTCCCCTCTAATACAGCTTTGATCGTGCTAACCATACTAGCACTTGAGGAACCTAGACCTGTTTTACTATCAGGAGTCCCAAAGATTGGAGATGATATCAGCTCTATTTCCAGAGGATTAACATATTTCCTCTTGGATTTAAGGTATTTTATGGCGACTGCCATTGCTACTGATGCTAGATTTTTAGATCTGATGTCTGGAGATTCATAAAGATCGTATAGTTTGCTTATAATCCTATTCTCATTAGAAATCGTATAGCTCGCCCCTATTCCCATGTTTTTCCTATCTACTACTGCAGCAACCAGAGCTCTTGATTGTAAGTATTTGCCATTTACCAGTATTTTATTCATCAACAGATTATACCCACCAAATATCAGCACCTTACCAGCAGAGTTTATCATGTATAAAAACTACTGAATAAGCTATTTAATACTAATCTATAGAATTTCACTAATTTAATTTAAGCCTATTTATTCTATTTGAATATGATTGTAGTAAGTTGTCAGATGGGTCTCTTAGCTCTAGATACTCCGATATTCTACTTATCAGTTCTCTGACTAAATTATCACCGGCCACTATTCCCTGTATTCTCACGAGATCACTTGCTAAATAGGATTCTAATAAGTCTCTGAAATCCTTACTCAAACCTATTTGCTCAGAGGCATTCTGAAGTGCTATTATGATAAAAATTGATCTTAATATATTTTTAGTATCATCTATGTTTTTAAATCTATTAACTTTCTCGTTCAGATTTGGAATTTGAATACGTATATTGGACGCAAAGTCTAATATTTTTATGTCCCAAAATCCATGACGAGCGATCTGATCCCATAGGAACAATGCACCAATATCAGAGGACTCTGTGAATATCTTGAACAAATTATTTCTTTTCACAGTGACCAGAAAAGGGAACTTGGAAGTATCATTCAGATATAATATTGTATGATCATATTGACTTAACAACTTGGTGAATCTCTCCATTGTCCACGTATATATGGGTAGGATCATTGTATTTGGTAGAGTACTGATACTATATTTTTCATTACCAATTCTACTCAATCTATTACTATGAGCAATCTCATTCACTTCTCTTTGATTTCTAGTTCTAAACTTTGCATTATTAGATAATACAAAGAAAACATTATCAGATTCTGGGATTATGTAATTCGGATCTGTGAAAATGAAACCACTCAAACTCTTCAGAACCTTCTGTTCATTTACATACACCTCCAATAATTCTTCTCTATTAGTAGTGATTAATTTTATATATCCCGCTCCAGACTCCAATTTCATGGGAATCCCCCTGGATTGGCTAAATATCTTTTAACATAATATTCTATCTGGCTTGCAAACTCTATATTATATTCCTTACCTATAGCTTTTATTAAATCTCTTATTGGAGGGTGATGTACTGAAAAATTTATTAGAGTAGGTATAATCAGTTCGGAGAAAAAATAACCAGGGTAGCCTCTTCTATCATTCTTAATCAGATCATCGGCCGCTCTGATTAATGTATATAAAGATGCAAACAGTTCCTCCGGCCCATCCCATGGATGACCTGATTGAAAATCAGTTTCCATGAAAAAATATCCTTCCCTTAACATATTAAATATATCCCTAGAATTATTATGTGATGCGATATAATTATAGGTATTTTTTAAAGTATGTTCTAAATTTTGAGTATTCAGTACATGCGCTAATTCATGATGTGTCTGTAGGATTAAACTCATAGGTGCATTTGGGAAGGATCGGAGCCATATCATAATGAGAGGAAGATAGTTTGAATGATATTCAACTGCCAATCCCACGTGATCAGAATCAATGTAAATATTTAAATTGGATCTGATTCTATTAGTTGTGTATAGAATTTCAATCACCTTTTTTAACTGCCACTCTTCAACATTTTCCCCAGCAACTATCGTCCAACGTTCTCCTTTTATAATTTTCTTTGTTAGGTTTTTGGTATCATATTCATAAGTAACGCCGTTATGTACAATCTTTAAATAGTCGGTAAGGAAGAAAAATCCATTAGGCACGGGATGTACTAATTTTGATTCAATCGCCAAATCTTTCTTAGATCCATATCTCACCAATACTATATCTCCATAATGTTTGAATACAACATTCCTATCAGTTTCATCCATCCTTACTCTAATCCCTCCAACATTAACCTTGACTTCCATATATTTATTCTTTAAAAAATATTTAAAAATGTTTAAACCACAACATTTGCGATCAAATATCTAATACCCAACCATTTCTTATTCTTGATCCTTTTCAAATCCTCCACCAATCCACCCATTCCGTACAATTCCCAAATTCCAATCATCAATCTTTCGAATTCCCAATTGAAAACATCATTTAATAATGCCATATTCCTTAGAAACTTCTTACGAATTTTGGTATCTGAAGTAGCTAGATCCGAAATAGTAAAAAATGAGCAGAATAACTCCTCACAACTACTCCATGGATGCCCCAGATATCGATGATTAATATAGTACTCTTCTGTTAGTAATCTGAATGCAGATTTTCTCGAATCTATTCTCTCGTACATATCACGGAATGCTCCTCTGAGACTTCTATCACCTATCCTTATCTTACCATCAATATCCCACAAGATATGAGCGAATTCATGATTCTGAATCAGTCTCAATAATCTATCATCTGGAGCTCGGATTGTAACTATATATATTTCCTCCTCTTGAGATATTCTGATTACGCTACCACTTGGGAAGGTGTCTCTAGCAATATCTACAACTACCCTGTATCCTACTTTATTATTCAATCTCCTGTTCACATATTCTATTGCCCTTACCATATCTATCACCAATATAATCTATAAAATCTAGTATTTTGGGGAAGTCAATAGCGTTGGTCTTGATCTTGATTAGATCATGAATTCTTCTAAACTCCTCTGCTACCATAACGTTTGAGAATATCGACGCAGCCAACTCGATCTCTCCTTCATGCGGATGATCTTCTATCCCTGTGTAATATCTACTTGAAAATCTATTTACATCAATTCTATGATATATTCTCCCCATATCTCTTACTGATGTCTGTAGATAGGGATCTCTAGGATATATTATATGGAACAGTTCATGAAACACAATGCTCATAAGTTGAAGATATGTTATTCTATCAAAATTCTCTATAACTATTCCTGGAGGTATCTTGAATTCAGATAAGAGTTCTTCAGAGAAACCATATGCATTTCTCACTCTAAAAGGACTTCTCAGAAAGAGAATTCTAAAAGGAACAGTTCTCTTCATGATTCGAGTTAGCCGATTCTCCAACTCTTCATCTCGTATTGATCTATATGAATTGATATCTTTTCTGTAATCCAAACTATATATAATTCCATTATCTTCATACTTAGAGCTAATAACGTAAATAGCTGCTCTACTAGCTATAAAAGTTCGAATATCACTAACCTTCCTATCGATAGCACGTATGGGATTAGGATTTATTCCATATAAATCTAGATAAATCTCCAATTCTGTATTTGCAATTTTATCAATTAATTTCAAGTATCTTTTGGATCTATACTTACTTAGTATTTCTCTAATAATTATATCTGATGCTAGTGAATAGTAGTTATAGTACAGAAAAGGTATATATACTTTTGGTGGAATATCTAGAATATCGCTAGCTATTTTTAGCTCCCGATTTGATTTCCAGAACTCGTCTATCCTATTCTGAGATATAATTCGTTTAGGATGAATAGGTAGATTTAGCTGAACTCTATAATTCATCGCAATTAAATATATAGCAGAATGTTTCAACTCTGTGTTTAAGCCTCAGCTCTAGTAAAATTCTGTAATAATCTATGTGTCTGTTATCATATTTATCAAGAATGTACTTTAAGCTATAAATTATTCGAATAGATATGTTTGAATCTGGAATTATCCAAGGTAGTGATAAGACAGATAATAGACTTGATCGCATATCGATATCCTCAATATCTAGATAGTATTTAAGACTCATCAATTTTCTTTCCTTATCATTTAACTTATGAATTTCTATATCTTTGTAGTCTCTAAAAGCTATCCTAAGAATAGCTCCTATCAGCTGTTCTTTAGAATTATATTTATCGAATACAATAGCTGTTCTAGGATTCTCACATATATATTCATCTCTTTGAGGTTCATCAGTTTTAGCTATTATTATCTTCTGGAGTAGACCCATCTGTAGAATTCTATCTACATAAGAATCTCTGTAAGGTTTGAATTCATTTTGGGTTAGATATATAACACTGTTCTGATCAAGAAGTTTTCTAATATCATCTATTCCCAAACTATGTATCTGTAGAGTCATATTACTTATGTAAGAAATTGTTTTTAAATGGAATACTCCGGTCTTTTCAGATAGGTGGGTAGTGCAGCTCCTTCAACAACCATTTTTGAGGTGATCTATCCGCAGGTTCCCCTACGGATACCTTGTTACGACTTAGCCCCCCTCACCCAGCCAGGGTTCGAATCTTTCGACCCTCACCCCAGCCGAGCTTGGCTGACTTGACGGGCGGTGTGTGCAAGGAGCAGGGACATATTCACCGCGGGATGATGACCCGCGATTACTAGGGATTCCAGCTTCACGAGGGCGAGTTGCAGCCCTCGATCCGAACTGAGGGTAGATTTGAGGATTGGCTCCCTCTTACGAGGTGGCATCCCGTTGTTCTACCCATTGTATGCCGCGTGTAGCCCCGGAGATTCGGGCCATACGGACCTACCGTCGCCCACTCCTTCCTCCCACTTAAAACGCGGGCAGTCTCCTTAGTGTGCTTCCTATCCGGAGATAGGAGTGGCAACTAAGGATGTGGGTCTCGCTCGTTGCCGGACTTAACCGGACAGTTCACACCACGAGCTGACGATGGCCATGCAACACCTCTCAGCTAGTCTGTTGTGGTCTTCAGCCACAACTTCATCCCGCTGTCTCTCCGGGTGAGTTTTTCGGCGTTGTATCCGATTAAACCGTAGCATCCACCCCTTGTGGTACTCCCCCGCCAATTCCTTTAAGTTTTAGCCTTGCGGCCGTACTCCCCAGGCGGCCCACTTAACGCTTTCGCTTACCCCCTACCACTGCACAGAGCAGCAGTAAGGAGCAGTGGGCATCATTTACAGCTAGGACTACAGGGGTATCTAATCCCTTTTGCTCCCCTAGCCTTCGCCCCTCACCGTCGGACGCGTTTTGGAGGAGCGCCTTCGCCACTGGTGGTCCGTTCAGGTTCAACGCATTTTACCGCTAGCCTGAACGTACCCTCCTCCTCCCCCGCTCCCTAGTTTAGTAGTATACACTGCACGCGTTGGAGTTGAGCTCCAACATTTCACAGTGCACACACTAAACCGGCTACGGGCGCTTTAAGCCCAATAATCGTGAGCACCACTTGAGGCGCCGGTGTTACCGCGGCGGCTGCCACCGGTCTTGCCCACACCCTTATTCCCCAAGCTTTTTACACTTGGGAAAAGATATAGGCTTAAGACCCATATCACTCGGAGTCCCCCTGTCACGCTTTCGCGCATTGCAGAGGTTTCGCGGCTGCTGCACCCCGTAGGGCTAGGGCCCTTGTCTCAGTGCCCTTCTGGGGGCTCCCACTTTCATGGCCCCTAGGGATCATAGGCTTGGTGAGCCGTTACCTCACCAACTACCATAATCCCACACAGACCTATCCTAAGGCTACTATGGGCTATTCCCCATAGTACTTTCGGAGAGAGAACATTCCAGTATCTCTCTCCTATTCTGGTTTATCCTCAGTTTCCCGAGGTTATCCAGATCCTTAGGGTAAGTTGTCCATGCGTTACTCAGCCGTTCGCCATCCTACCAAAGGGTAGGATTAGACTTGCATGCCTTAGTCGGACTCCGATAGCAGTGCTCTCCAGCAGGATCAACTGGAATCACGATTAGGAGTACGAGGAATTGGCTTGCACTACCCACTCTATCCTACTCCAACCGGAGTATTCACATTTATTTAATAGTAACGAAACCTTTTTAAAGTTTACTAATTTATCTCTAGAATACTAAAGATTTAAAAATAAATCAGAATATATTTATTTAACGAAGGTGAAAATACAATGGGTGAAAAAGTAGGGAAGGAGTTAGTAAAGAGAGAGAAGGGATACCTGTATTATGTAGGTAAAGACGGAAGAGTTTATAGAGTACCTAGCAGAGCTATGAGAAACAAGGTAAAAAACACAAAGCCAGAACCAGTAACAAAAGAGGTTATAAAGAGAGAAAGCGGCTATCTCTACTATGTGGGTAAATCTGGTTACGTAGAAAGATCTAAGATGAAGAGAAGAAAGTAATCCCTTTCTTTTTATTTTTCTTCCTCTATATATGACTCAATTTTCCATATCAAATTCTCTAAATCCTCAAAATATTGATTTGAAAGAGGAGCTGGGTAAATTGGGATTTAATGATAAGGAGATTGATATATTGCTATCTAGGAAGACTATGAAATATAAGTTTCTATCTGATAGTGAATTTCTGGATGTAGTAAAATCTACTCTGGACTATATTGATCCAAAGAATAATCTGTCTGGATTTTTAAAATTACTAGATATAAATGCAAATAAGTTCCTTAGAAACAAATTCTCAACTATGAATCAGCAGAGTGAAATATATGTTGTTAATAGTATGTTGGGATTTGGAATTGAATATTCTGATGCAAAAAGAATTCTAAAGTTATATAAATCTCAAGTCCGACTAGCTACCCCATATGATTTTGTGGATGTAGCTAGAAAAATATATCGTCCAAATATGGATATTGATATTTTTATAAATAAGCTGTTTAGAGCTTTAGGTGAAATAAGATTTGTTAAGGATGAATTTACCAGAAAAGGGATAGTCTTCAAATATCAGATCCCACCTTATGTGATAGATCAGGAAGATTTTGATATTGGTGTTGATATAGCTGTTGGTAAGATCATTATTGATAATAAGGAGCTCTATAGGGAGATAAGAGAAATGGTATTAGATAGAGCTAGAGATGTTGATCTAAAAGATTTATATGCGGTAATGATAGATGATAGGTTTGTAGAGTCATATTCAAAAGTAAAAGAAGTTCTTGATTATGGGGTTGAGGTAGTAGATCTGATAGCGTCTATCCTATATGTAGCTGCTGGAGGTAGATTCAGATCAGTCAAGAACATATCTTAAATAACGGGCCCGAGGGGATTCGAACCCCTGACCTATGGGTTAAAAGCCCACCGCTCTACCAGGCTGAGCTACGGGCCCTGTTTGTTATTTATAATGTAAAGCTTTAAATGCGTTCAGTTCTATCTTTTAATACTATCCAGAATCCTTGTACAGATACATCCTCAGTAGGAATGTTGATAATGATCTGTCCATTTTCATCAGATCTGTATGTTTGATCAAATATTCTTACACTCACATTTCTAACAGGTCTATTAGTTATACTCCTAAATGTAATGATTGTTCTATCATTTAGCATCATCACCCTCATTTTCAGTACTCTTAGATAAGCTAATAATGATAGTAGGAATAGTGTAAATAGGAGTGGTAGTTGTTGAGGTAGAATTATATTAAGAATCTGGTACATTAAGTTTCCTCTAATTCTCTCATCTTCTGTAGTAGTTGTTGTTAATTCAGGTTGGTCCTCTTGTTCTATCTGATGTGCAGGTTCAGGTTCTCTAACCTCCTCAACAATCCTGGGTTGAATATCTGTAGAATCTAATACAATTTCTTTCTGTTCTAACTGTTCTGAAATATCTCTTATATCTAAGATTTCTCTTTGCTCTTCTTGATCAGATGTACTTATAGAACTTGATCTGGCTGAAGCTGAATCTCTACTATCTTGCTGATACTCCTCTTGTAGTATGGGTTGTTGTTCCTGTTGATCCTCTGGAGGAATCTGTTCTTCTCCGCCTGATCTTCTTATAGAGAATAGAATAGTTTCAGATACATTATTGATCCCATCAGTGCAACTGATAATTAGTTCATATGATCCTCTACTGAACTCTAGATTTATAGAGTATGTTGATCCATTCTGTAGCTGCACTGTGTTATTATACGTATTTTGCCCTGTGAATAGATATGAACATGTTAACACCTGGGCAAAATCATCCTCCACATAGAACTCAAATGTTCGAATACCCTCAGTATAACTCTCACCTGGTCTTGGCCAGGAGATGTTCAAAGTAGGTGGAATCAGATCTATCCACACATTATAAGGTCCATAAGTAATAGTAACACTATCTCCATTTACAGTATAGGTAACATTGAACTGTATAGTGTAATTACCTGATGCAGGATAGGTATAATTCAGAGTTATCACTGATGATCCATTACCCTGAATCTGATCAACCACATTTCCATTAACTATCAACTCCATAACCCAATTAACACTCTCATTAACACTGATGTTAACCCCATAACTATTATTAGAACTATTACTAATAGGATTAATATCTAATGTTATTGATGATCCTCCTGATCCTGAAGAACCATCATCCCCAGGCACTCCATAAACCACAAATGTAACATTATCACTATCAGAATTATTCATCAAATCATAAACAACCACTCTAACACTATACACACCTGGACCCAGATTCTGGAACAGATAACTGTAGGTTCCATTAGTGATACCACTTAAAGTATTATTCAACATCAAACCACCATTCAGATACACCTCATATCTACTTATCACCATATCATCCCAGAGATTGAAACTC
>JAVYLQ010000012.1:0-14139 GCA_038740615.1 Candidatus Anstonellales archaeon
TCTTTACTGATTCCAACAATAGTATTGTGGTCTTTAAACTCATTTATTATACTCAGAACAACACCAAGGATACTGGGATCAATATGATCCCTCCCATCAATATACATATACCCTTCTCTCCTATCAATATTGTTTTTAGCATAGATGATAGCATCTCTAAGTTTAGATTGATAACTTCTCAATATCTCCACTCCTATGTTAAGATAATCTCTATTACCTAAGGCAATCTCCCTACCTATATCTGCTCTATTTTTTCTTCCAGTAGCATTTATTATACTGGTTAATTCATTTATATCAATTTCTACCATATTCCTAAGGATATACACATCACCATAAGCCTCTTCCAATTTTCCAAGCCTAGCAGCCTTCTCTATAACAGCCCTGATGAGTATATGTCTTTCTCTATCATCCAGATTTTTATAGTATCTCCACTTCCCATTATCTTTCAATCTTATCCCTAAGGATCTGATAAAATTTATCGCCTGTTTTCTATCTTCTGCAAAATCTTCAAACAGATATCCTAGCATTACAAACAGAGGTCTACTATATTTACCATAAATCTTAAGATCTCTCTTCTTAATGATCTGATTGTTAGAAATAGCTCTGTTCAATAATTCTATATTATATTCTACAAATGGAAATTGTCTATCTCCAACAGCTCCAAGCAGTGCTGTAGCTTCGTTTATATCTGTTACTAATGAGGTTAGTCCAGAAGCGGATATACCCCTATCCCCATTCATATCTACAAAAAATGAATTCAGTAAATTCCTATATATATTATTCACTCTTGGGTAGTGATGATCAATAATAATACTCTCCCCTAACTGCTCTACTATATTAGTACCAAAATCCAGTATTATTTTCTCAGGGATATCTTTAATTTTATCTATGTTGAATCTGTTCAATCCATTCAGAGATATGAACTCAGGTTCCTTACCGAGATCTCTTAGGTATTTGCCCATTATAGCTCCAGCACTGATCCCATCAGTATCATAGTGGTGGATTATAACTGGAGCCTTGAAGTTCTTAAGCTGCTCTAGTAGATGTGCTTTAAATCTCAGGAATTTCTCCATAGATTTTCCTAGCTAAATCTCCCAATCTACCCGCATACAGCACTTCACTATCATCACTTATATATACTTTAGCTTTCCATCTATCTAGCTTAGTTAATATCTCGCTAGAGAACTTACTAATTATCACATCGTTGCCAGGACTTATATTATTAAACGCCGGCATTACTAATACCATATCAAATTCTAAGAAGCATATATATCTAGAGGATCTAAAACCATTTGATAATTCAATTACAGGATGCTCGTGACCGATTATCATAAATTTATCCATATCAACAGATCTATGTCCATGTAGAATTATATATTCTTTGTATTCGAAGTATTCTAGAGAATTTGTAGGGATAATTAGATTCAATCCATTATCATGATTGCCTTCTACAACATATGTGTTTTTAAATATCTGATTCGTTCTCCTCAAGAAAGATATGAGCAGATCTCTGTCTCTTAAATTGAAACCATGTTTGATATCACCAACAATAATCAGATTCTCAGTACCGTACTTGCTATTTAGGTCTCTCAAGCTATTCAATACCCTATCAGTATTACTCCCTCTTCTCAATCCCAAACTATTTTCTATACCTATATGCGGATCTGCTATTAATAGGTAATTATCCAATACTGCTGCACCTGTTGGATCTAATATTATATCTCTAACTTTCATTTTTCCAAATCTCTAATAATTCCTAGTAGAAAATCTCTCTTGTTTTTCACTTCTAATCTATCCCCAGAATTTGAATTGTAAATAACATTTAGGGCAAATGGTGATGGTCCATCCAAAGATACAATGTTTAGCTTCCTCTCTCTTAACATTTTCATATACTCTATAGCCTGCTCAACTCTAAGATCCATCTGCATGATTTCATTGAAAGTCTCTTTGATGTAAACATTATCTCTATCAAATCCTATCTCCTCTTTTATTCTATTAGATATATTCAAGGGAGAGACTCTGAGTCTAGTATCTGGAATAATTGCAAACATTCTCAATAGAACATCCTTAAATCTAAGAGAAAATCGTTGGGTATCAAATATAACTGTTTCCAATCTATCCATAAACTCTTTGGAGCTCATCCTGATCATACTGTTGATATTTGAATTGCTTAAGTCATGATACTCAGGTAATTCCATACTAAACCCATAATCACTTATATTTACTATAACATCCTCAGTAATATTGCTAGCAACATAGCTAAGATATGCCTTGGATAGAGCATCATTCACCCTTTTACCAGCCACATAGTGAAATACATATATATGTTGATCCTCCTCGTACCAATCTTCTACTAATATATTATCCAAATCTGGAACTACTCCTGCATACTCCTTCTGATATTCTATATATTTCTTAATCTGTTGGGCATATCTGATCGGAGTACCTAAGTATTCTGCTATCTCTCTAATGGACATAGATTGTGCTAACTTTCTGAATCTTTCTATCTCCAAACCTATCTCAAAACTTAAAGGTAAGGCTTCAGAAAACCATGCAGGTATATTAGGTCTGTCCTTATCAACAGCACTAACCAGTATAGCTTCTTTGTATGTACCTACCATCTTGTACGGCTTACCACTCAGTACAAAAACATCACCAACCCTTATCTCCTTCGCATATCTTTCATCCAAGGATCCTACAAGTTCATTATTGTCTTTGTCTATCACAGGTATTTTGATTTCCTCAGGTATTGTCCCAGCATTCATATAGAATATCATAGGAGTTAGATTGGATAGGATTTTATTATTAAACAGATTTATTCTATTCCTTATTATATCTTTGTATCCGGATCTGAGTGTCTCTACCAACTTCATATATTCATTATACTCCAATTCAGCATAAGGATACGATCTCTTTACTATATCATAGAACTCTTCTGGAGTGAATGGTATTGTATTATATCCTATCGATATAAGATGTTGTGTGAGAACATCCAAGCTTCTCTTTGGAATAGATATTGTATCGAATTTCCTCAAATATATAATCCGGTTGATTATCAGATCCTCTAGGAAGACATCTAGATCAGTAGCTAGAAATATACCTCTACTCACTTCACCCAGATTGTGTCCAGCTCTGCCGATCCTCTGGAGAGCTCTAGCAGCACTCTTTGGAGAATTTATCAATATCACTAGTGAGATATCTCCTATGTCAATTCCTAATTCTAGACTGGTAGAGGAAAATATCGCCTTCAGCTTCCCCTCTTTCATCATCTTCTCAACTTTAAGCCTTTCGCTCCTACTCAGACTGGAGTGATGTATCCCTATCCTAAAATCAGGGTAACTCTCGTTTATTATCCTCTGAATAGAGAAACCTAATCCTTCAGCTCCGCTTCTAGTATTTGTGAATATCAATGTAGATTTTTCCTGAACTATTCGATTTACCAGATAATCTATGAGTTTACTACTAACCTGATCGATATCATCTCTGATAAAGTCATTAGCAGTAGTTTCTACTCTTATATCATATAGCTTAGAATATGACACATCTGCAATATAACAATCTCTACCTTGGCCTACTAAGAATTTAGCAACCTCATCTAGAGGAGCTACTGTAGCAGACAATCCTATTCTAGTGAAATCTCTGTAATATGCCAACCTTTCCATTGATACAGCTAGATTTGTTCCTCTTTTATTATCAGCAAGAGCGTGTATCTCATCAACCACGAACCATTCCACATCTTTCAGGTTATTCACCATCATGGAGGAGAGCATTAGTAGTAATGACTCTGGGGTGGTAATCAGTATATGGGGAGGGTTTTTCTTCATCTTAGTCTTTTCATTTGGTTCAGTATCACTAGTCCATACTCCTACCGAGATCTCATGAGGATAATATCTCTTCAATTCTCTCAATAAACTCATCAGATTCTTTTCCATATCGTTATTCAGAGCTCTAAGAGGGGATACATATATAGCATACACTTTATTCTTTAGTTTTTTGGCTTTCTTGAGTTTGATCAATTCATCGATTATGGCTAGGAAAGCTGATAGAGTCTTACCAGATCCAGTAGGAGAGCTTATCAATATATTTTTCCTATTTGCTATATAAGGAATGGCGTATCTCTGAGGAGGGGTAAATGATCTGTATTTATGTCTAAACCATAGGGCCACATCTTCATCTAATATATCATAAACCTCCGAATCACTATAATCCTCTCTGATATATTCAATCATCAATTTATATTTCTGATAGACTTTTAATTATTTTTGTAGCACCATTTAATATCATATTAGCTCCTATTGACATTATTAGCAATCCAAAGATTTTATTTAGTATATTTAAACTTTCATTACCAACGTATTTCACCAGTAGATTACTAGATCTGAGTATAATGTAAGCTAGTGCCATAGCTATACTTAGAGCTGCTAGAATTTCGATCATGCTAAAATCCTGTTTGAGAGTTATAATAGTACTTATTAATCCAGGACCTGTTAACATCGGTGTTGCTATCAGAACAGATGCTCTGGACTGTTTTGATGAAGATTTCTCCCTAAAAGTTATGTTCAAGGTGTTCTCTAGACCTAGCAGAAACAGTATAACTCCCCCAGCCACTCTGAAGGCATTCAGATCGACTCCTAGAAAGCTCAGGAATGCATCTCCTACTATAAGGAAGAACATCGCTAGAGCAAATGCCAATCCCACTGCCTCCAGAGCTATTCTTCTAGCTTCTCTCTCATCCTTGTCTTGGATGGAGGATAAATATAGAGGAATACTTGCTACTGGATTTAGTATGAAGAAGAGTTTTGTAAATACAGCCAATATATTGTCCACGCTGTTAATGCATAGAGATAGGTTTTAAAATTTATATTTGTATAATTGAGCTCATGGATGATAAAAATATTCTAAAGACAGGGACTACCACAATAGGATTTGTTATATCCGAAGGGGTTATATTAGCAACTGATAAGAGAGCCAGTATGGGATATTATATAGCTAGTAAAAATGTGAATAAAATTGCGAAGATAGATGATCATATAGGAATGACAATAGCTGGATCTGTAGGGGATGCGCAATTCCTCATAAGACATCTGCAGAATGTATCTAGAATGTATAAGGTAGATAATGAAAAGGCTATTCCTGTGAAGTCTCTTGTTAATTATCTATCTAATATATTATTCTACTATAGATACTACTCACCATTTCTCATACAGCTGATTATAGGGGGTTATGATACTGAGCCAAGATTATTCAATGTAGATATGGCAGGAGGAGTTACTGAGGAGAAGTATACTGCAACAGGTAGTGGAACAACATTTGCCATATCTGTTCTGGAGAATGAATATAGTTACGATTTGTCTTTGGACGAAGCTGTTAAATTAGCAGAGAAAGCTATAAGGACAGCTATGGAGAGAGATATGGGTAGTGGTGAAGGGGTAAATGTTGCATTCATATCCAAAGACAGAGAATTTAAGTGGATCAAGGTCTAGTGTATTATTAGATTCTTTCTATAAATACGTGAACAATCCAGATAGAGTATTAGATGTGTTAGCACCAATTCTCAAAGAGCATGCCAAACGTGTTAAAGATGAGTTACTAACATTAACCAGAGAGAATAGATATGGTGCAGATTTGGATGAGTCTCTGAAATATGTAGATTGGAAAAACAATCTGTTCTTGGCAATTGTGATCGCTAGTGGTAAATTAAATGATTATAGACCTGATAGAGATGAGGATATTGGAAGTAAGATTAAAATTCTACTCAACATGAATTTGAATATTAATAATAACCTCTATGTTCCAGAAACAGAACATCATATGCTAGTAGAAGATGCTATTAAAAACAACTATCCAATCAGCAATTATAGCAATATCCTAACTAAGCTGAGTTATCAAGAAGTAGAGAGATTATATGAAATATACTCAGGTTTCTTCAATTCTGGATTATACATCGCAGAAGAGATAATAGGCAAGATTGTCTCTGAAATAGCCAGGATTTCCACAGAGAAACCAGAAGTTCTGAACAGAGATTACAGAGAACTCTATGATCTGATAGGGCAGATGAAAGAGAGAGCTTTAGTATTCAATAATCTAATAAATATTGTTGGGGATTTTCTGAGCAAATGATTATAAAGATTGATAGAGTATAAACTCACATGGATAAGAAAGAATTATTGATCAAGTTTCAAAATGAATGGCAGAAGCATTATGATTTAGAAGTATTCAGGAGACATGGATTTCAGAGAAGAAAGTGTAAAAAATGTGGTAGAAGTTTCTGGAGTATTGAGGAAAGAGATGTGTGTGGAGATCCTGCATGCACAGGATATTCATTCATAGGCAATCCAGTAGGTAAGAGAAGAGATTACGTAGATACGTGGAAAGCTATAGAAAAGTATTTTGTGGATAATGGACATACTTCTATAAAACCATTTCCTACAGTAGCTAGATGGAGAGATGATCTGTACTTTACAGTAGCAAGTATAAATGATTTCCAACCTTATGTTGTTAATGGAGAATTAGAGCCCATAGCTAATCCTCTAATAGTTCCCCAACCTTGCATAAGATTTAACGATATAGATAATGTTGGTGTTACGGGTAGACACTATACAAATTTCGTGATGATAGGTCAGCATGCATTCAATAAGGATAGGTTATTCTATTGGAAAGATGAGGCTCTTGAACACGATATTCGATACTTAACAGAGGTTCTTAGAATACCTAAAGAGGAAATTGTGTTTCATGAGGATGTGTGGGTAGGGGGAGGGAATTTTGGACCTAGTATTGAGTATTTCGTTAGAGGTTTGGAATTAGGAAATTGTGTGTTTATGCAATACGAAGAGCTTCCGGATGGGAGTTACAGAGAATTAAGAACTAAAGTTATCGATATGGGTGCTGGATTGAGCAGATTGGCTTGGATAACTAATGGCAATCCTATGAGTTATGAGATAGTATTCAAGGCTCCATATGAATATCTGGTAGCCATCAATAATATTCGAATTGATCAAGAATTATATCTCAAGTATGCTAAGATAGCTGGGGGGTTGAATGTAGATGAGATCAGTTATGATGAGTATAGGAGAATGTTATCTGATTTTAGTGATGAGGATCTTGAGCAAATAGATAAGTTGAAGGCCATTTTTGCCATATTGGATCATAGTTCTACACTATTGATGACCATCAGAGATGGAATGTTACCTTCTAATAGTGGAGGGGGATATAATCTAAGAATCATTGCTAGAAGAATGTTTGAATTTATTGATAAATACCAATTGGATGTTGATTTTTACAAGCTCCTGGAGTTACATATGGATAATTGGAGTGGGCTTTTTGATTACTACAGAGATGGTATAGAATCCACTATCAAGATAATAGATAAGGAAAGAGTAAGATATGAAAATAATAAGAAGAATGTTAGAAAAGCTCTAGATAAGTATAGAGACAAGGAATTGAAGATGGATGATATTATAGTATTATATGAATCTGAAGGAGTGCCTATAGATATGATAGAAAAAGAGTTTAACATAAGAATTGATTATAATTTCTACAATAACTTGAAAAGAGATACCAAAAAGAGAAAGGAAGGGAGCGAAAGAGTTTTAGATTACCCAGCTACTGAGAGATTATATTACTATAGACCTAGAGATAGTGAGTTCGAAGCTATGGTGATTGGTATAGAAAGTGATGGGATTGTGTTGGATAGAACACTATTCTATCCTGAAGGAGGGGGACAAGTAGGAGATACGGGATATATAGATGATGAGAGAGTTGTTGATACTAAAAAATATGGTAATGTGATTGTTCATGTGGTTCAGAATCCATCTAGATTCAGAGTTGGGCAGAGAGTGATAGGTAGAGTTGATTTGGATAGGAGATATCTTATAACAAAACATCATACTGCTGCACATATACTAACACAGGTTGCTTATGAGATATTAGGAGTACATGTGTGGCAAGCTGGTGCTTACAAATCACATGATAAAGCCCATATGGATATTACTCATTACGAGAGGATAGATTTGGATACTCTTATAAAAATTGAGCGAAAAGTTAATGAGATTATATTCTCAGGATTGCCAGTAGTTGTAGAGGAGATGGATCGGAATCTAGCTGAACATAAATATGGTTTTAGAATATATCAAGGAGGTGCTGTACCTGGTAAGAGACTCAGAGTTGTTAGAGTGGGGGACTATGATGTACAAGTCTGTGGAGGTACACATAATATGCTCAACTCTACCCAAGAGATAGGCTTTTTCAAAATCATAAAATCCAAATCTATATCCGATGGAATACAGAGAATAGAATTTAAAGTAGAGAGAGCTGCTCTGGAGTATTTGCAGGAATTAGAATTGACACTTAGAAAAGACGCAGAACAACTGAACACAGATCTTTGGGAGTTAGGAAAAACAGCCTTAAAATTCTTTAATAGATGGAAAGAAGAAAAAAAGAAAAGGAATGTGAGTTAATTTAGCATTGAACACTTAGATTTGTTGATAATAGTCCTAATATTGTTGGACCTATTACATATACTATTGCTGCAAGTACTCCTGTTACTAGTGCTGCACCTGCAAATTGCCCTACTCTTGCCTTCTGTTCAGATGGTAGTACTTGAGATATACCATAGAGGAGTGCTGCAAAGATTACTGCTAAGAAAACTACTAGAGGCAATATATTACATAAGAATTGTTTTACTGCGTCTGTTGTACTTTGTACTTGGCTGAAACCAGTACCTAATGCTAAAGTAACTACTAGCAAAGCTCCTAACAAGAGAGATGCGCTGTTCATAGTATTATATTAAATGTAACTATTTTTAAATATTTAGGTTAGTATATTAAAAATATGAGAATCGTTGAGGGAAAGGGAGGGTACAGATTGATCTTCAAAAAGGCTGAAAGAGAATCTTATAGAATTGATGATATGAAGAAGAGAGTGGTAATATATTATAAAGATAAACCTCCAAAAACCATCAAACTTGCTAAGATTGTTTTCAATATAATGCGAGAAATAGACGAGATATATGTATCTAAATCTAATTATTCTAAATATATTCTATATGCAGTAGCACTTGCTGATAGGGATTTTAGTTTAAAGAGTGAGAAGGAAGAAAAGAATGAAAAAGTAATATATATCAAGGGAGTAGATTCAAAAAGGATCGCTGAAGATAGAGCTATGATAGATGCGGAGATATATGCTAGAGAGATAGCTAACACACCTCCAAATATAGCTACTCCAGAATGGATGGTGGAAAGAGCAAAGGAATTGGCAAAGAATTACAAGTTGGATATTGAAATCCTAGATAGGGAGAGAATGCAAGAATTAGGTATGAATATGTTTTTAGCTGTAAATCAAGGTAGTGATAAAGGCGCATATTTAGTGATTCTTAAATATATTCCAAAGAGACCAAAGATGAGAGTGGTTGTTGTGGGTAAAGGATTGTGTTTTGATACAGGTGGATTATCTCTTAAACCACCAAAGCACATGTATACAATGCATATGGATAAATCTGGGGCAGCAGTGGTGATGGGTGTTATAAAAGGTGTAGCAGAACTGAAACCTAACATCGAAGTATGGGGGGTATTAGCTCTAACTGAGAATTCTGCGGATGCACATTCCATTCAACCTGGAGCTGTGGTAAAAGCCTATAACGGTAAAACTGTGGAGATTCCTCATACAGATGCTGAGGGGAGGTTAGTTCTAGGTGACACACTCGCATATCTTTACAAGAACTACAAGTTTGATTATGCAATTACAGTAGCTACTCTTACAGGAGCTGCTAATATTGCTCTAGGTAGATATGTCACTGCTCTGCTAGGGAATAACATCAGATTAATTCAACATATAATAAGAGCTGGTGATACTGAGGGAGAAAAGCTATGGAATTTGCCCCTATTTCCAGAGTATGGTGAGCTCATACGATCATCGATAGCTGATATTCGAAATATAGGTGGTTGGGAGGGTGAGGCTGGAACTATAGTTGGTGCAAAGTTTATAGAGAACTTTGTTGATGGGAAGAATTGGGCTCATCTAGATATAGCTTCTAGAATGATTGATCATGAATTCCATAAGGAGGTAGCTAGAGCACCTAATACTAGGACTCTTATAAGATTAGTGCTAGAATTGGATAAATCTAGGAAGTATACGAAGAGAAAATAGTAAGTATATTAAAAAGGTTATGATAGAATAGTGGAATAGGGTGTTTGAATAGCTTGTAAAAGGTTCTGAACTATCCAATCCAAAAATCAACATAATTAAGTATATCATAGTGGAAATGAACTCTAAGACAACCAGCGGTTTTTTATAATCTAGAGCAACTAAGATATTCCTTATTGCTATTGTAAAGCTTATCATAGAGAAGGCTATCACCAGGTTGAAATAATTGCTCATCATTCTCATATCTATTTGTATTAGCGTGTTATAAATGATAAAAAGCATTATGATAGTAATGTAAAATAAGGCCATTGGTAATGAAAAATGAAGAATTAGATTATTAATCTTTATTCTAGAGAATTTTCTGAGATCTTGTAATAGAAATGGAAAAGTAATCCCGTAGAATATTCCAGAGACATATTTTAAGTAATTTGTAATATAGTTTATATTTGTAAAACTGTATTCATCAAATCCTTTAACATCCTTCATAATGATGTTGTCAATATTATGTAGCAGAGTTCCAAATATACTATCAATAAACATCCCTAAGTTTTTAATATCCACCTTGGGTGATAGTAAGGAATCTGGCAGTAGTATTTTAAGATTTATAATACTGAATGTTAAGATAGCTAGTAAGGACGATAACCAGAGAAAATTATCGAGATTGAACTGACCTAGAAATATTAATATCACAGCAACTACTGTCCTTATCACTCTTGGCAATACTATCGAGATTATTCTTTTGGGATGCATAATGATAGATAGAAGGTTATTTGTATAATCTATTATATGCCATACTATGAAATTGAACATTAAGGATAGCGGAGAGGATGCAATAATCGATGTTGTAAGGCTTACTATTATACTGAATATATATATAACACCAACATATCCTCTAATCATGTGCTCAGGTTGATGCGATAGTGCTATTTCTCTTGCCACTTTGGAAAAATATAGATTTGTTAGCAGAGATAGAATTGTATAGATACTTAATGAGTAAAAATAAGTTGCCATCTCTTGAACACTTAAGAATTTAATCATGAGTAGGGTTGTTATGAATAGGAATCCATTTGATGCCATAGTTATTATATTATATAAGACATCTCTCATCTGAACTATTATGGAGGATAATTTTTAAATAATTTTGATTTAAATAAAAAACATGATAATCAAACCAAAACCTCTCATCTCCCCGATTGTAAAAAATACTATATTAACATTAGTAATACTAATTTTCCCTCTAATTATAATGCTCTTTGTGTCGTTAGTATTTTTTAGAGTAACAGATTTGATAGTTCTTGTTGGGTATATTCTGGTATTTGCGATAATAGAGATAGGATTCCTATTCCTGTCTAAAGATATTATCATGAGAGTACTGGGTGCCAGGAGAATTCAGACTGGATGGATAGTTGATATGGTAAGAGATGTTGCTTCAAAGGCCAATTTACCAATGCCAGAGGTATATATTATTCCCGATCTAACACCTAACGCATTTGCTGTAGGAATATCTCCAAGTAGATCTGCAATAGGAATAAATAGCGGCTTAGTGGATCTTCTGCAGCCTAATGAAATAAGGGGGGTTATTGCACATGAAGTAGCGCATATAAAAAATAGAGATACTCTAATAATGACAGTTGCAGTTATATTTTTCAATTCGTTAGGATCGATTATGGATTACTTTGGTAGAGTGATCATGTTCTCAGCTAGTAACAGTAGGAATAGTGGACAATTAGTGCTGATTGGTGCAGCAATATGGATTTTCTCATTGATATTTAGATTGATTCTCGCTCCTATAATTCTATTGGCATTATCCAGAACGAGGGAATATGTAGCTGATGAAACTGGTGCTAGGCTCATAAGAGATCCAATCTCACTTGCAGATGCTCTTATAAAAATACACAATTTCTATTATAATATAGACTTTTCTCTTTACGAATCTGCAGAGCCTATAAAGAAATCTATAAGTATGATGTATATAGGTAGCATCAAACCTAAAAAAACAGGTTTTTGGGAAGAATTGTTTTCTACCCACCCTCCAGTAGAGAAGAGAGTTGAGAGATTGACAGAACTAGCAAAGGAATTGGGGGTTATTAATTTAAAAAAAAGCAACAATAGAACTAAAAAAATTAGTAACAATAGAACTAATAGAGGGGATGTGGGGTAACCTGGTTAGCCTGCGGGCTTTGGGAGCCCGAGATCCCGGTTCAAATCCGGGCATCCCCATTTTAAAGATTTTGCGCATATAGTAAAAACATGGCTAGCAAATACTTGGCTTATGTATTGATAGGTTTAACATTAGCCACTCCTATCAACACTACTATAGCTCAACGATCTACTCAGATAGAAACTCAATATGAAGAACGACTGTTTCTAAATAGGGTCTCTCCAAAAGATCTCAATCGTGAAAATCTAAGGACTCTGGCACCTATAATAGAGAACAAAGCCAAATGGATGGAAGTTCTGAAAGGAAATTATTACATTAATACATTATGTAGGATAATATTGTATCATCCATCTAATCAGGACAGTTATACAATAGATATAGTGAATCATCGTCTTAGAGTATATTTAAATAACCGTCAAAATATTAATTATCTATTGGCAAATGGTATAATTGATTACATAATAGCTGAATTTAGATTAGATAGAAATATTATTAACCCAAAAGCTTTGAATCTATTGCGAAATGAATTTGCAAAAAGGATTGATTACAAATTGCCTAATAGAGCTATTGATGAGAGCGGACTCAGAATAGATCCTACGATGTTTAGGTCTGCATTTAATCAGGCTACCGAAGTAGTAAGACAGAGATTTAAACTAGAGTATTGAAACAGATTTTGCTAATATTGATATTTACGTACTTAGAGATTTCGCAGTAGATGATATCAGGTGGGATATATTCATATGAGTATACCTCGTATTTAATCATTTGCCAGCAATCTTGATTTTGATTATATATATAAGACAATCCTAGACTAGAATTCTGATATATTAGAATATTCTGATTAGACATATTTATCAAAACCTTATCCGGATCAATATAAATATGATAATCTGAAGAATAACATTTCACAGGTAGTTGTAATTGTTTTACAGTTTTCATAAATTCAACTATACTCACTTCCATCTCTGAATCTGCTTTAGGTATATTGTGTATTTGATTCTCAGATTGAATACATCCGGCTAGAACTATTATTATAATCAAAATATTATATTTTACTCTCATTTTTACCCAGAGTTAAATACCATTTGATTCTTATTCTTACATAACTTGGAGGAGAGGTGATATCTACTATACCCTGATCGTCAGTAATATATTTGGAATCATTAATTATTACCGCAGTTCTTCTTATAGGAGATCCTAAAATATTTGTAACTCTGATTATTAGTCTATCCTTATCATGCTTTTTCACATCTACTTTTGCAACTCTTAACAATAACAGCAACAGTGCAGGGATATATATCAATCCAGAGATAGATGGTATGGATAATAGTTGATTACTTGAAACAACATAGGCTTTGGTATTTGGACCAGGATATTTAATATCTCCTTCTATTACATAATACTCATATACCCCTTCTTCCTGGTATACAAACACCCCATAACCTTGTTCATCTGTAACTAATCTATAGATCTTACCAGTAGGAGATATTATGTAAACTATCCCTCTGTAAGGACTACCATTTATATCTAACACTCTAATTATCCCAGTGGTGTTAATCGGTATCTCATCAGGAACAGTGAATGTATAGTTCTTGAAATATCTAGGAGAATAGGGTTCATATATTTCTTGCTTTATAGTGTAATTTACTTTTGAGCTAACATTAGAAATCTCTCCTCTCTTAATGAGCTCTTCCAATTTTTGTCTATATACTATTTCTTCAGAACATTCTGATACTAAAACACTTAACTTTCTTGAACTATTATAGTCAGGATGAACGGCCCTAATAGAGTATATCCCAGATTGTTCAAATATAATATTTATTTTACCATGCCTGGTC
>JAVYLQ010000013.1:0-14004 GCA_038740615.1 Candidatus Anstonellales archaeon
AATATAGTAAAAATCTTTAAAAAGATTAGTGGGCCCGCCAGGATTCGAACCTGGGATCTCCGCTGTGTAAGAGCGGCGTCTTAACCCCTCGACTACGGGCCCATGTTATTTTAATTTCCAACAATATATTTTTATATGAAATGGATCCAATAGAATCGATTCTGTTTAGGGTTAAACAGACAACCATATCCAACATCTGGATTTAATCCTACTTTTTCCTGGAATGGGGTTTGATTCTGAAATGTTCCTGGATTAACTATATATGAAGGTTTAAAATGGGTTACAAATTTTTTGTGAACGTGACCCATATTGAATACATGTGGCATTTTCCTAATCACAAGAAAATCTTCTCTAAGTGGTGCTACAGGGTTACCCTCTATAATAGAGGACATATGTCTTCTACGTATCATCTCTATAGCTGCCTGTTCTGGTCGAGAATAGCTCATCCCAGGTAAAGTGTTTATATATGAATCTAATGATGTACCATGGTATATGAGATGTTCGATTCCATGAATTTTAACATAAACTGGATTTGGTAATGAATAACTATCTACCCATATCAGATCTTTAAGAATTATTTCTGTGGGTTCATTTCGTCTAGTAGCATCATGATTACCTGGAATAAAGATTACTTCTATATGTTCGGGGATCTGTTCTATAAATTTATTGAATTCAATATACTGTTTTTCTATATCAAGTATA
The DNA here is from genome assembly GCA_038740615.1 of Candidatus Anstonellales archaeon. Taxonomy (GTDB): domain Archaea; phylum Micrarchaeota; class Micrarchaeia; order Anstonellales; family J096; genus JAADEL01. The sequence goes on from JAVYLQ010000013.1 coordinate 703, forward strand.
TCTAACTCCTTCTCCTGTCCTGGGTATATACCCACACCCTCTACGTTATCACCTGCAATAACAATATACTTAATCTTACTAGCAATTCTATTCATAGGATCATTAATATATTTTAGAAAATTATTAATGGCCTTCATGTTGACATGTTTACTTCCAAAATGTAGATCGGATATGTAAAGAATATAAAAATCATCTTCTATGTTAGGCATCGGATTATTGCTATTCAGATCTGGATAGGAAATTTCTCTGATTATCCCAAAATTTCCATTCCATTTTGCATATACTTTTATAATATCATCTTCAAGTATTGTATTTTTATAATTCAAATATTCAGGATGATCCTTTGGTACGATAAATTTCCTCACTCCGAATCTTTCTAGATCCTCAGATCCTATCTCTAAATCAAGAACCAGGTTTCCATTTTTTGACACCCCTTTACGAAAAACAATTCCTATAACCATTATATCTCTATTCAAATTCTTATTATCAGTTAGCTCCATAAAATCTACTATATCAATTATTCTATCATCATGGTTTCTGTTGAACAGTTTGGATATAGCTCTGAACCTGGATCTGTACAATTCTATAAAATCGTCGACTGTTGATCTAGTGTTATGTATATTTGGATCGTAAGTTATGTCTCTATCCACTTCTATTTGAGATTCAATATCTTTAGCATCAGGTCGAATCTCTTGTTTAATCACAATTCTAGCTGATAGTATCTCTGCCACTGTATTCTTATCAATTAGCTTCACATCCCTGCGTTGAATCTCGTTTAATATATAATCTAGCTCATCCTGGCTACACTTTTCTAAAAACTCCTTTGCCTCTATTGATATTCTAAGATCTACATTTCTACGTTTAATCTCTTCAAATAGGTTCATTTGGTCTTTGCTTCCAATTTTGCAATAACATTCATTAATCTTAATCTGAAATGCTGCGATATGTTAATATCATTCACTACTTTATCCAATTCATATATAGCTAGACTCGCTCTGATATTCTCGGCTTTGGATGTATCCTCTAGTATTGCCTTAGCAGTGGTGATCCCAGATTTAACATTTCTAGGTAAATTTTTCTCCTCTAACAGCATATCCAAAGACTTAACTATTTCTTGCAAAGATTCCATAAAATCACCGATGTTTAACTTATCACTTGTTTTTAAAAAACTTAACATAATTAAAAAGCAAGTATGAAGGAAGATCTATTGATATTCGAAGAATTTAGAGATGCTCTATTCAAGTCGTTTTACGATGATAACATAAAAATATCAAACATACCTCTATTTATTGTATGGGTTAAAAAAGAACTGAATAGGAATGCTTATAATCTAGGGATATCTTCTGAAGATTTTTTAGAAGCTGTTATAAAAATACTTAGCTGGAATAATTATAATATAGAGCAATTCTATGAAGAACTAGATAATAGAAAGTGGAAAAGGATTGTTTTTATGAAATTAGATCCTACAAATCAAATGAATATACTAAACAGAGATCCAGAGGCAATAGATTTTTTGAAAGATGCGACTCCACAGGTAATTGCCAGATTCAAGGAGATACTGATTGATATTGCTAAAAACCCAAAGCACCCTAATCAATATACTTCGATATTTATACTATCAAAGATAATCTCTGATCCTGAGGTTAAGAATCTATACAAAGAATTACTCTACGATTGGGATGAAAATTTGAGAAGATCAATACTATTGGTGATAAAAGAGACAAGAGATCCAGAATTGATAGAATATATAAAAATCCTAAAATCAGAAGAGAATGATGATACTAATTTAAAAATAATCCAAGATATTTTAAACAATGGATGATTCCATCTTAGTACCTAGATCTAGAGTTCCATACTTCTTAAAGATAAAAGATCTATTGAAACATAGGGCTGAAATAGATATTGAGATTAGAGATAATGTTGTTAAATATAGATCTAATAACATGTACGTAGCAAGACTGATACTCACTGCTATAGCTAGAGGGTTTGATATAGATCGGGCTATGATACTAAAAAATGATGATTATTCATTATACATATTAGATTTAAAAGATTACTTTAACACTGAGAATAAAATTAGAGTTATGAAGGGTAGGTTAATAGGTAGAGAGGGGAGCATAAGAGAAGCGATAGAATCTATTACTGAGAGCTACATAAGTATATTCAATAATACTGTTGCCGTGATTGCTCCTTCTTATAGCTATGATTATGTGTTAAAAGCTATTAACATGATATTAGCGGGTAGTAAACACTCTAGTGTTCTGAATTTTCTCTCTCGAGCTAAGGAGATGATACGGTTGAGCAAATTAAGATGACAATAGAGCAGCTTAAGAAGCCTAGTAAGGAAATAAAAATAGAGAAGAAAGAAATTAATAGAGGGTTTAATATAGATTCAAAATCCAAGCAGAAAATGGAAGAGCTGATGACAGAATTAGCTAAGAGACAGAGTTTTGATAAGGAGGTAATGGATAGGTATATAAATTCCAAACGTGAGATTGATGCAGAAATAGTAGAACGTATGGGATTCAAAGATTTTGAGGAATTCAGATATGAGATGAATTCTATTTTCAAGGATTCTAAATACAAAGATCTGATGAAGAAAATTGGGGAGAAATTCCCTGAATTAGCTCTATTGCTGAATAGGAAGGGGAATATCCTGCTGAATTACTATATCATAAAATATGTATTACCATATCTATTTGCAGGAGGGATGAGTAAAAAGAAGATTCTTGAGATTGTGGAAATGCTGCTAGATAGAATGGTAATATATCCAAATTTTAGGAATTTCTTCAAGAAACTGGAAGAGTTTTTGAAAAAATATGCTACTCCTGATGGAGAGGCCGTGAAGATATTTATAAGTTCGGAGAGCTGGAGGTGACTCCTGTGGAAATGTATGAATTATTGGAAGAAGTACTTGATGAGAATTTTCATACAGATTATACTTTGGCAAAGAATATTATTAGAAATGCATATTCGGGAAGTTTTAGAGATATTTTTTTCCTTTCAATGCTTATCGATGATTTGAAAGAGGTTGAATACAGAGGTGAGAGGGTTGAAACATATGTTCTAAAATGGGAAAATATTCCAAAGAGCTTTGGGGTTACTCCTTACGGTAGATTTTCAGATCCAGAATTCAAATTATCTGTATCAAATGGAATAGTGGCCCTAAATGATAGCCCTTCATCGATAAAGTTAGATATGAACAATGTAACTATCTATGGAATATGGGACAGATTGGAGAAATCTATATTTATGAGTGATACAAATTCTATAAATTTGAGCAGAGCTAATATAATATATATGGTATTTCAGAATGGGAGAATAGAAGGATGGTCTATCAGAAAAGATTATTTACCAGCTGATACTATTTGGGCACTGGTTGAGGCTGAGCAGAAAGGGTATGGGGGAATCATAAAGAACAATATATTCTACCCTTGTAAAAACTATATGTTTGAGGAAGAGATTTACAGGAAAAATATATATACCCCAAACCAGCAGGAGAAGTATAATATATTTCTAAGGGCAAGATCTTTCTATAAATTAGCTGGAAATTTTATGGGAAATGTTATGAAATATTTGGAGGAAGATAACCGAATATACGATCCTAGAGAGACTAAAGTGGTAGTGCCAAAACACCTACTTCTTGATGTTAAGGAAACAGTATCATTAACGCTCTTAGAGACTGTTATAGCTTTTATAAATAGGAGGAATACTGGTGGATTTGTGATTTTCCCTATCGGTAATGGTGTATGGAAGATTAGAGAGAGTAAATATTATCAGCCAGGAGATAGGATAATAAGCTATTCATTGTTGGATAATAATCGACTTAAAATAGATGTGAATCTGGGAAATGTGTTCTTTGATTATTTTCTATCTAAGACTTATTTATATTATATATCCAGAAGAGAAGATGGGAAAATAATTGTGATTTAAAAGCTTCACTGATATAATAAAAATATGAACTTAGAAGATGTGAAAAATGTAATAGTAGGAGATATTGTGTTCAGTTCAAATGTAGGGGAGACTCTGAAGAAATGGAGGATAATTTTTGGAATCAAACAGAAGGAATTGGCAGAAGCTATGGATATGAATCAATCTATGCTCAGTGATTATGAGAATGGGAGAAGGAAGAATCCCAACATAAATTTTATAAAGAATTTTGTCGAAGCTCTTATAAATATAGATCATAAGAAAGGAGGGGAGATTCTTAAGAAAATCATAAACGTTAGCAGTTCAGATTATTTTGAGCGAAAGAATTTTTCAAAAGGGATACCTATTAGAGAGTTTATTAAGGTTATAAATGGTAAAGTTGTAGTTGATACGGGAAATATGAATGAGATGGTTTACGGATACACTATTGTGGATAGTATTAGAGTAATTCTAGAGATGCCTTTAGATGATTTTCCATTGCTCTATGGTGGGATTGCAGATAGAGCAATGATATTTCTAGGTGTTAGCACAGGTAGAAGTCCTATGGTAGTGATCAGAGTAGCACCAATCAAACCAAAAATAGTGGTATTTATAAATCTTGATAATATTGATGAATTGGCCAAAGAGATTGCTAAAAGGGAAAAAATACCTATAGTCTCCACAACACTCTCTGTCGATCAGCTGAAAGAAGTTTTAGCAAAGATTTAAAATATTTTATTAACAATACAAATTAAGTGATCTTAGATGAATGGATCAGAAAGAGCAAAACCATATGATCATCTCAACTCCTGGTTAGATAAGATGGTAAGAATAAAATTGAGAGATGGAAGCGTTGTAGAGGGAATCTTTCAATCATACGATGTACACATGAATGTAGTTGTGAAGGTTCAGAAAGAGTTGAATATAAGCTATCTATTTATACGAGGGGATAGCTTACTATTTATTGAAAAGGCAGAGAAGTGAATATAGAAACACTTCTCAAAAAGATTATAGAAGCTAACTTGGATTCACCAGTATATAGAGTTAAAAAATTTTTAGATAGCAAGGAGAAAAAATTTTTATATGTTTTTCTCTCTACAAGAACTCGAGATGAGGTTACTCTAGAAGCAACCCAGAGATTCTATAGTGTGTACAGATCTATTTGGGAAATAGATGATGTGGATCGTGTGGCAAGATTAATTCAGCCTGTGGCTTTCTACAGAGTTAAGGCCAAAAATCTATATCTAATCTCTAGACAGTATGATCATATCCCAGAATCATTAGAAGAACTCTTAGAGATGCCTGGGGTAGGAATCAAAATTGCCAAGGTATTTCTTGCAGAGATCGGTAAGGAATATATAGGTGTAGATACTCATGTACATAGGATTAGTAATAGATTGGGCTTGGTGATCACTAAAACACCAGAACAGACGGATAGGGAGTTGGAGAGAATTGTACCAAATAGTCTAAAACCTGAATTTAACAAACATCTAGTTGCATTAGGTCAGAGTATATGTAAAGCCAGATCTCCAAAATGCAAAATCTGCCCTGTAAATAGCATGTGTAAGTATTTTTTAAAAACATCATGATTATATAATTGGTTGGGTAGGCGGGGGCTAGGGGTCCCCTATCCGCAAATATCCCCTTAGCGGGCCACATGGGGAGGTGTGGTAAGGCCCTCATGATAGTTGCTGTAGGGCAGATGAGTCGGCACCTCCACAATAACCATCTACACTGAACCGGGTCAGGCCGAAAGGAGCATCCCTAAGGTGTAGGTGGTTGTTTGTGGAGATTGCTAAGATGATGTCTAAAGTAACGATTCATGGGCAAGCCTTATCGCTCCCTCCCCTCCCAACCACGTCAGGTGATAAATATGATAATATCAGCCGGAATAATTCTAATCAAAGATGGGTCGATACTTTTACTTAGAAACAGAAAAGGACATATAGACTTTCCAAAGGGTCATGTCGAGGAGGGGGAATCAATTCTCGAGGCCGCTATTCGAGAGTTTAAGGAAGAAACAGGTCTTAGTGATAAAGACATATACATCATTCCAGGAAAAGAGTATGTTATGGAATACCCTGTATTAGAAAAGGGTGAGATTCAGAATAAGAGAGTGATATTATTTTTAGCTAAATATGTGGGAAAAGGTGAGGTAAAGATTTCAAAAGAACATTCCGAGTATAAATGGGCTCCATTGGATGAAAAACTAGAAGGGGAGCTGAAATACCGCGAACAGAAGAATATAATAAAACAGCTTTTAAAAGACATTCAGGAAATAAAGTAAATATGGTAAGTTCTGAGTTAGAGCCATTAGTTAAAATGGCATATGATAGTAATCCAGCAATCAGAAAATACGCTGCTGAAAGATTGGTGGAGTTTGCAGATGAATTGGCGTATCAGATACTATTAGAACTAGCTAATGATAAAGATGAATCTGTGAAAGAGACTGCAAAGAGATCAATAGAGATCTTCAAGGAGAAGCATGCAGATAAGATGCAAAAACCACTCTCTGATAAATTACCAGCTATAATATCTGGCAATCAGCAGCAGGAAACTACTGAGCCAAGGACTCCTATATACTTTGAAACTGTAGATACTCGTGAGTCTCATCAGAAAGAGGAGAGAAGAGAGTTTAATCTATTCGAATATGTTTATTCATCGCTAGATAGATATAGGGAAAGACCTGAGGTGATGAAAAAGCATTTTGAGAATTTACGAGATTATATTACTAAAGAGATGAACTTAATATATGAATTAATACAGAGTGAAGATTCTTTTGATATAACAAAGATAAAGAATAAGATGAAGATAATAAATACAGGTGAGTTGAAAGTCAAGGATAAAGTTCTTAAGGAATTTGTAGAGAAGAAGAATAGGAGAAAAATAAAAATGTACAGATTATTAGTAGAAGATAAATATGGTAGAGAGGGAATTGTGTATGTGTATGAATCTGCAGCAAAAGAGATCAATCAAGGAGATGTGATAAAAATCATTAATTGTGAGGCTAGATCTATAGTTGGAACTGATGAGACTGCTATATGGGTATGGAAAGAGGAATCTGAAATATGGAAGAGGATCTAAACCTATATGACAAATCAAATAGCATTCTAGTAGTGGGTGTTTCTAGGGATAATACTAAATACGGCAGTAAAATATTCCAAACCCTAATGCTAGAAGGGTATAATGTGTATGGATTTGGAAGAGAAAAAGTGCATGAGAGAGTCTATACCTCTCTACAAGAGTTACCTGATTATTACGATCTTGTTATTATTGTAATACCTCCTTCAACTCAGAAGAATATAATAGAATGGATAGCTAAGAGCAAAGTAAAAACCGTATGGTTTCAACCTGGAAGTGAATCACCAGAACATATAGAATATTTAGAACAGCATGGGAAGAGAGTTATCAGAAATATGTGTTACATAAAAGACGGATTGAGAATCTCTTTCAGACTCTAAAATATACAATGCGTTACGTTAAACCTCTAAGAATACCTATATATCAGATACCCAGCAAGAGATACATAAAAGAAGATCAGGCAGACGAGTTTTTCCAGAATAGATTAGTAGTTGAGGAGAAAATGGATGGCACTATGAAACATATAAAGATAGATAAGTTTATATTACATGTTGAGGATTTGCTTCACAGGAAAACGATTCCATATAGAGTCCCTGCCAGATATGCTCTATTCGATATCTATGATACTGAAGAGAATCTGATATTAGGCAGGGATGATAGAATTACTGTGTTTAAAGATCTGATTAAAAAAGATCCAGCTTTAAAATATAAGATCTTCCATGTACCTGAACTAGAGAGAGGAGTATTCAATTGGAGAGAAGATCCTATAAGAATAGCGGATTCACCATCTAGATTTGCAGATCAGAAGATGCAGATTAGGAAAATGGAAGGGGTTGTATTCAAGCTAGAACAAACTATTAAGATCACAGAGGAGATTGTTAAATATTTGAAAATAATAAATGCAAAATTTGTAAATGATGAGTTCTATAGGAATATGCAACCTCAAAAAATTAAAGGATGTAATGTAATTGATCCCAGTGTTCTGGTGATACTGGAAAATCAATTGCATATGACTAAAGAGATATTATAGAGTTGCTGTCCTGATCGATTCATAATATATCTTTGAAAAGATATTTTTCTAGTTGAATCAGGTGGACACGAACCTATTGTACTGGTAGAAACACCTGTAGAAGGAACTATGCTAATTGTTAAATTCAATCTATATCTCCTCTCAAGTATTCCGATTTTACTCGAAATAGCAGCTATATCATCTGTTCTCAAGTATCCCTGTTGATCTAAAATACCGACAATCGGATCTGATGAGAATAGCAGTCTAGATACTTCATGAGCTCTCATTAGGAATAATTGCTGTTCTCTTACAGGACTGATATCACTAGAGGATAATATAAAATATATAAATCCAACTATCATAACAATACCAAATATAGAAAGAATAAGATCCATACTCAGTATTTGTCCTCTCATTATCTCACCTCTCTTCAATCATAGTCTCATTATTATAGGTAATTCTAATTATATATTTCTTCCCAGAACTGAAATTGAAGTTCTTTTGAGCGAATACGTATTCAGTCTGTACGTTAAAAGAATATGTATAATTAGATCTATTTAGATTCAAATATATCTTAGCCGATGTATGATCAGTATTATCTCTGATGAGGTTTATTTGGTAAGAATCAAAATTTATAATACTAGGTAGATCCAATTCTACATATCCCCCAGGCCCTAATCTACTAGCAGATACGAATACACTCCTAATATATTGTTCCAATAGATATAGATTGTATCGATTGTTCTCTTGAACTTGAATCTGGTAATAGCTAAACAATCCATATATAACTATGGAGATGAATATCAGTAAGATAATATAGTAATACATGTATTCTATAGAGGCTTGTGCCCTCATTCAACTATCACCTGCAATTCATAATTTATACATGTAATATTAAAATTCAGCTTGCTAGAATTTATTATTCGGTTTCCAGTTAGGAATCTGACTCCATTAAAATATACCTGTCCTATATCACTAGAGATGTAATTTGAATTATGTTCTATAGAAATAGGAACTGCAAAGCTATAGTTAAAATTATATTTGTAATTACTGCAGCTATGTAGTGCTAATCTCTTATGTTCATAAATCTTCTGATAGAATTGATATATAGACGCTGATGCTGTTTCAGGGTCAATATCGCTTTTAAATACTAGAAACGATCCAAACATTCCTATAGAAACAATTGCCATGATTCCAATTAGCAATAGTAATTCTACACTCACCTGTGCTCTCAATTATCTCACCCTAGTAGTTAGTATTTCAGAGATTCCTAAAACACTTGCCAATCCGGTAGAGATTTTTGTAGCATTGGTTTGATCACATCTCATTTTACAACCTGCTAAACCACGAATCATATTATACGTAGCAATTCCATTATATCGCTCTGTCAGCATCGATGATACTCCTGGTCTTAGAAAATCATCCTCTATCAACAACACATCTATCCCATATGGTGATTTTAACATAGCTGCATTCTCATAAAATCTCTGGATATATGAAGGGGCATTGTTAGGTAGCTTAAAGTAATACCCACAATTCACAAAATCTCGAAGATCCTCAATCCTATATAATTTAATAGGCCCAGCGTATTTATCTTCAGTTCCTTCAGGATTATTCGTTAGAAGTAGGATGGTCTTATTGTTATAATCATTATCATCTAAGTATACACTAGATCTAGATACAGCTATCCAATTCTTAGATGTGGGATATCTGCTTGGTTTTCTCTCACATATATACCCAATGATAATAGGATTTCCATTCTCATCATAATCATATATAGGTATCTCTTCGTGAACGATATCATTAAATATATCTAATTCAGTATCATCTCCATTTGGTAATCTCCCTCCAGGAGGATCTGAATAGATACAGTTCTTAGTGGTTCTGTATGTGAAATCTGTTATAATAATCCCATCTATCATTGGGTGATCTTTGAACTGTGATACATATGCCCATCTTCCAATTATGATATTTGGTTCATTGTGATCACTGATCTGATTTATATCAGTATAAACTCTACCATATACCCAACCTTGTCCCATAACTCCAGATTCTGATTGAACACTTGGATTATCCTTTACATATATAGCTGGGTAGTTCCCTCTCAGATCCACATTCAAGATATTAGCATATCTTAAGAATAGGGGGTCAGGCATACCATTTATCTCAAAATCCACATCTGTTCTGGATATGTTCAAAATCTTACCAGTTTTATTGTAAATATCATTTATCTCAATTAATATTGTATAGCTGTATCTTAGCTTATTATAATCAGTCTGATCTATGGAGAAGTCGATGGCACTGTATTTTATGTTAATCCCCCTGATCTCAGCCTCTTTCTTTAGAGCTTCCAGAGTTGCAATAATATTAACAGGAGAAACCAATCCTGCACTAGGATTGAAAGATGTGGAGCTCACAGTTCCATTCACTACTAAATCATACATAACATTACTAAAATCAATATTACTTCTTATAGGGTGTTTGATAGTGTGATTGGTGAGTAATAATAGATTGTATTGAACAGAGATTCTGAATAGTTTATCTATAAATTCCTCATTAAGTGATTCTATAGTAAACACCATAGCTTCAGATCTGAATAGTTCACTATAGAATTCCCCAGATGTTCTATTCATCTCAGCGTTTATGTATATCAATACTACTACAAATACTAGTATCAGAAATGCCAGCATTGTGTAAATATACCCTCTCATCGACTGATCACCACTCTTAAATAACCAATATCCATATAATCCTTGTAATTATTTAATAGATCATCCAGACTAGTATCAGAGTATACAGAACATCTATAAATAGGATTACCATCTCTATCTCTGTTCTGGCAGGTCTTGTAAAAATATGGAGATTCTTCAGATACCATTTCCTTTCTCTGCTCAGCTATAGGAATAGATATGGAAATAGCTACATCTCCCAAATTTCCTCTACTACATTTCTGATCACTATTCAAATATATCCTATAAGAATATATACTTGGAATCATGTTGTCAGGACATGTACCTGTTTGAGAATATAATCTAGCGATATCTTTAGCTAGATCGTGCATAACAAGTAGATCATTTGAGTATGAATCTGATGTGAAATTTGAGAAGACCAATATGGCTATCAGAGCTATCATTATAGCAGCTATAGCTAGATCATATGTGAATATAGCACCAATCATTGTTTCTATTAATAGGCATTAGATTATTTAAAATTATCTATTTCTCTAACACTTATTATAACATTAAGCTTTTTAAACTGTTTTGATAAATTAATACCATGGCAGTACAAACCATTTCCACAGGAGAAGTAGGATTTGTGAGTATAGATGGTAATAGAACAGAACATGAGTTTGATATATCATCTGGGAAAATTATAGTAGGGTTAACAGGAGGTAGAGGTAATAATCCTCTTCTTGATCGTCTGGTTAATGGAAAATCAGGAGAGAGACTAAATGTTAATGCTGATAATTTCCAACAGGTTCTAGAGAGAGAGTTAAAGAATTTAGGAATAAATCTTAATCAATCTGAGCTTACGAATCTATCTCTAGCGCTCAGAGCTGTAGCTGATCGTTATGGAGTTCCATTAGGGAGAGTACTAGCTAATTTCGTAGGTATAATAGAACAGAGTAGACATGAATTTAGTAAAGAACTTAACTCATTAACCTTAGGTGTATTTGGTAATCTACAAACGTTTATAGCTGGAAATGGACAGGTGAATTTGTTTGGTACAAATCTACAAATAAGACAGGACAATAGCGGATATTACTATATGGATCAGAATGGTACTAAAAGATATATAACCACTGAAGGAATAATAGTGTATCGAAATAGGAATGGAAGGTTGGTTATGGAAGAGGTTAAAGATAAGAGTGGGTTGGGTAGTAGATATGCCAAACTCAAAGCTGAGGGAATAGATGAAATTTACTATATATATTCAGGGGATCTTGTAAGAGAAAGTGTTAGAAGAACTGGTGTTAGAGTTGAAAGATTAAGTAGTAATCCAGAAGGTGGAACGGTATATCATGGTAGGATATTAGTTCAGGTTGTTGATGTGAAGGATCGTGATGGAAAAATTCAAACTATCGAACTACTAACAGTAAGGACTACAGATGGTTATAAAACTTGGTATAGAATTAGAGATCCATCTGATCATTTGGATAGGTTTAGTCCTGGTTGGATGGATTTGGAAGAATCTCTGAAGAATCCAAATTCAATAATAAATACTGCTAGAGATTTTTCTGGAAATCCTATAAACAGATGGTTAAGGCAATATAACCCAGGTGTTTGGGGGCTTGATATGGGAAAGATATTTGCATTAGAAGCAAGAAGTAATAGGCTTGAATTACCATACACTTTAGCATTATTTGCAGATTTTTTCCCACTTTCTTCTAATATCAGCAGACAGACAACACCTAGACAGCAACCAGAACCAAAAGAACGTATGGAATATAATCTAACAGTTCAACATCCTGAATGGGTATTCAGAAATCAACCTATTCGAGTATATGTTGAAGGGAATGCTGTGGAGGATGCATCACATTTAAGAATAACAGTGGGTAGAAATGTATTTGAGATACCTAAGGAAAGATTAAAGAAAGATGAAAATGGTAATTATTACTTTGAGGTGACATTAGATCAATCTGGACCAGTCCTGTTAAGAGTTGATGCATACAGAGAAAATAGAATGTTGTCAAGTTACTCTGGTAGGATTAATGTGTTAGATGATCAGACTAGAGCTAATGCAACCTCATCAGTGAGAGTTGAAGAGGGTAGGAGTGGTAGGGTAGATGTAAATGCAGAGTACAGATTATATAGTACTGGATCTGTAAACTTAGGTCAAAATCTAGGGGTATATGGTGTTGCTGAAGGGAAAGATGGTAGATTTTATCTTATTCTACCACCAGGTACTAAGGTAAACGGAGAAGAACCTAAAACCAGAGTTATGAGCTTTGAATCCAGAGAGGAATTGGAGAAGTATCTACATGAAAATGTAATACAAACTGAGTTTAGGCAGAATGGAAATAATCTATATTATAGAGGAACTGTAGAGATCCCTTCTGACTTGGCAAGAAATATCGGTAGGATACAATGGTTTGTAAATGGAACTGTGAATGTTAATGGTATAAATCGAGAAGTTAGTAGTTCTGCAGATACTAATGTAGTATTTATACCAAGGCCTCAGGAAGCACCTAAACCTCGGGTACAAGAGCAGCAACCAGAACCAAAAAAACGTATAGAATATAATCTAACAGTTCAACATCCTGAATGGGTATTCAGAAATCAATCTATTCGAGTATATGTTGA
>JAVYLQ010000014.1:0-13624 GCA_038740615.1 Candidatus Anstonellales archaeon
GATTTGGTAAGTAGAAATTACAAAAACAATCTTCCTATATATCTAGATCGACTTGGGTTTGGGGTATTCATAGATCCCATGGATAATGGAGTTTTAACTTTCAAGAATACAGATAGAATAGTGCAATTATACCAATGGTTGAATTATTTCAACTCATTCCCCAGACCCATTGGTTTGGATGAGGATAATGGATTATATATGTCTGTAGATAATTCGGTATTGTATATAGAACCTCAGAATATTAATATAAAACTCTTGACAGGTTAGATGAGGAGAATGTTGCGAAAGTCCAAATACTATTCTCTGATATCGTTGTTATTTTATTCCTCAGTAATCATTCTGATATTTGCTCTTGTATTTTCAAATTGGATCCTCTTGATAGATAAGAATTATAACGATTCATTAGATTCATACGAACTGATTCTATTAGATCAAACTAGAAGAGTCATAGATGGGGATACGATAAGCTACAGGAATATAACCTACAGAGAACTATTTATTGATTCTCCGGAGAAAACCACTAATCAGAAAGATAGGTGGTTAGGCTATAATCTGGATCCAAATTGTATGCGTATCTTTGGGATCAGAGCTTATGAACATCTAAATAGAACAATTTATGCCATAAAGATTCCTAAAGTTGGAACTACAATTCCCAGAGATAGATACGGTAGAGTTCTCGGTATATTTTTAGATAGTAACATGTCGATAATTGGCTTGGATATGGTAAGAGAAGGATTAGCGTTCTGTTTCTATAGACATGATTCGATTTATAGACTAGAACATCCTGAATTAATTAGAATAGCTGAAGAATGTCTCAGAAATGAGGATTATGCAAGGGCAAATCGATTAGGGGTGTGGAGATGTTAATTTTTTAAGAGTATCTAATGCTAACATCATACATTTCTTTCTGGATGGATTATCAGATAGATCTATTCCAACTAGCTCATACATGTCCTGCTCCCCCAATTCTTTCAGCAAATCTACATGCTTGCCTTCCAGATAACTAAGTAATAACGATGTTGATACAATACTTATAACACACCCATGTCCTTCAAAACTAATCCTTTCTATTTTACCCTGATCATCGATTTTGAGATATATCTTAATATTATCACCACAGCTTCCATTATTACCTTCTAATACATGAGTATAATCATCCAACTTACCATATTTCATAGGGTTCTTGTATATAGCTATGAAATCATCTTTATATAGGTCCATCATTTAAATTTTAATATGATGTTTTTTAAAGCATTCATAAATTTATACAATTCTTCTTCTGTGTTATATATGTAGAAACTTGCTCGAACAGTTGGTCCTACTCCTAAGAACTCGTGTAGTGGTTGAGCACAGTGATATCCGGATCTAACAGCAATATCATAATAAGTATCTAACATCTCTGCAACATCATGTGAATGGACAGAAGGGAAGTAGAAAGAGAAGATAGGGATGTTCATGTTTATCTCCAAAGGATATATATCATACTCTTGGAATATTTTATTTGCGATTCTGATGATTCTCTGATCTAGTTGATGTAGATCTTCAAATTTCGAGCTTAGATATTCTACAGCTTTAGAGAGAGCATATGCCTCTGCAATAGGCGGTGTTCCAGCCTCATATCTCTCCACAGTATCCAAGAGTCTAAACATCCTATTAGTAACATTGCTAACAGTTCCTCCTCCTAGCATTAGTGGTTCATACTGCTCCGGATTCTTGATGTATAGTACTCCTATGCCAGTTGGTCCGAGCATCTTGTGTCCAGAGAATGCATACATATCAATATCTATAGATTTAATATCTATTCTCATATGCGGTACATATTGTGTTCCATCAGCGATTATGATTGCATTCGGATTATTCTCCCTAATTGCCTTGAGATTAATAACTCTTCCTGTAACATTACTAGCATGAGTTACGGCGATTATATCCCCTTTTATCTCATCTATTCTAGAATGCAATTTGTAGGATTTTGAATATCTGTAGATAGGTAATAACATACTATGATGTTCATATACTGTAGATTGTATATCATGTGATCTGAAGTTCCATATTGCTGTATTTAGAGCCTCTGTTGCATTTTTAACAAATACAATCTGGTATGGTTCAGCTCCTATGAATCTAGCTATAATCTCTCTAGATCTCTCATAAAGATCTGTAGCTTCTTCACTCAATCTATAAACTCCTCTATGGATATTTGCATTATAATTAATATAGAATTCTGATAGAGCATCAATCACTAATTTAGGTTTCTGAGTAGTGGCAGCATTATCTAAGTAGATTAATCTAGGATACTTTGATAATATGGGAAAATCAGAACGGATCGTATCCATGTGATTCTACGAAATCTATCAACTCAACACCTCCACTCCTAACTATTTTCCCTGATTTCATTATGTGAACTGCTGTAGGTTTTATGTATCTAAGAATTCTATTGTAGTGTGTTATCAGTAGAATCTTGGGTTTATTTTCGGAATAATAGATGTTTATAGCATCAGTTATCCTCTTTAGAGAATCCACATCCAATCCTGAATCTATCTCGTCCAAGATTATGTATTTGGGTTTAAACATCAGCAGCTGTAGAGTCTCGCTCTTCTTTTTCTCCCCTCCCGAAAGATCCTTATTCACTTCTCTATCTAGAAACTCATTTGATAAACCAAGAATATCCATCCATCTCTTTAGCTCCTGATTGAACTCTCTTATTTTAGTTAGATCTCTCTCGTCATATCCTCTTCTCTTATAGAATATTCTTTTTAGGAGCTGTTTAAGAGTTATGCCCTCAAGGTATGGAGGGAGTTGAAATGATAAGAATATTCCAAATCTATTAACTCTCTCATCTACATCATATTGTAATATGTTCTGCCCATCTATTTCTATACTCCCTAATACCTCATATCCAGAGTCCCCTGCTATTACTCGACTGAGAGTACTCTTGCCAGATCCATTTGGACCCATTATTACATCAATGTCGTTCACTATCAGATTCAAATCTTGTAAGATTGTTCTATTAGATACTGTCACCTTTAAATCTCTAATAATCATAAGCTATAAAAATACTATAAAGCCTTTAAAACACTATCTAATGAATTTTACATATGTACAAAGTAGTTATCTTGGCTGGTGGTAAAGGTCAGAGACTTAGACCATATACAGAGAATACGCCAAAACCATTGCTTAGGGTGGGTAAGTGGACTCTAATTGAATATGTACTCAGTAATGTCAAGCGAGCTGGTTTTGATAAGGTCATTATTGCCACAGGTCATTTGGGTGATCAGATAGAGGAATATCTGGGAAACAGGTGGAACGGGGTAGGTATAAAGTATTATAGGGAGAAAGAATTGGAAGGTACTGCTGGATGTCTGCTAAAAATGAAAGATGATCTTGCAGATAATTTTCTAGTACTAATGGGAGATCAGATAACAACAATTGACCTGAAAAACATCTACTCAAATCATATAACCAAGGCATCCCATTTAACTATTGCCCTGAAGATTCACAATGTAATTATAGAATATGGGGTAGCGATGGTAGATAATAATAGAATTCTGAATTTTGAAGAGAAACCCACCTATACGTACTATATAAACACAGGTATATACGTGATTAAAAAGAACATACTAGATCATATAAGAATAGGGGAGGATTTTGCAAAAGATGTGTTCCCTAAATTATTGAATCAAGGAATCCCTATAGATTATTATATAACGGATGAGTTTTGGGCTGATATAGGTAGAGTTAAAGATTATGAATTCTATCGAGACCAGATGTCTCTTATAGAAGTATATAACAAACTAAGATGATATATGTTGATGCGATGCATGGAAAATTAGCAAGAATCCTGAGAGTGTTTGGGGTAAGCTGCGTATATCTCACTTCTGATCTAACAGATAATCAGATTGTGAAACTACTAAAAGATAATGACGTGTTGATAACTTCTGATTTGGAACTTAGCAAAAGAGTTAAGAATGCAAT
Organism: Candidatus Anstonellales archaeon; assembly: GCA_038740615.1. Classification (GTDB taxonomy): domain Archaea; phylum Micrarchaeota; class Micrarchaeia; order Anstonellales; family J096; genus JAADEL01. The sequence goes on from JAVYLQ010000014.1 coordinate 3,970, forward strand.
ATATTTAGATAGTAAGGATCTGAAAACTAATTTGGAAAAAATTGTAAATAATGGAATCAGGCTCGATATCCAAAATCCATATTGCTATTTGTGCAATGTGAAATTAGAGAGAATCGGTAACAAATACAGATGTCCTAGTTGTAATAGATTCTATTGGAGAGGGAAACAATGGAGTAATCTAAAAAAATATCTGCCCTCAGAACTACAGGAATTTAGCAATACCTAATTCTTCTATATTCTCTTTTACTACTCTATCAAATCTATCAGGTTTTCTATCAAGATCTATTCTATTAGAATTATAAGCTTCTATATCTATAAACTCATCTAGAAACATATGATACTGTTCATCTTGACCCATGAATATTTCATTGTAACGATCTCTGATTTTATAGTAAATATCTAATGACTGCATTTTAGGTGAAATAAGATTGCCACGCCAGCTCAAATTCTTCACTATCTTCACGCCAATAGCATTTCCAGTAAACATCACCAGATCTACATCCTTAATCTCTTCAGGCCCGAAAGAACCGTATTTAAAATCCAGTCCTAATTCTTTAGCTATTTTCACTACGAATCTTAGAGTTATTCCAGGAAGAGAGTTATGCCTATCAGTGTAAATAGTATTATCTTTTAGAAATACTACATTCTCTCCTGAACCCTCTATGAGCTTACCTTTTGAGTTCATAAAAATTACTTCGTCATACCCGTTAGCTTCTCTAAGAGCATATAGAGAAAGTTGATAATTACTACTTGCTTTTATCCTAGCGAAAGGTAGCTCTCTAGGAATTTCTGGTACTAGAACACTTAATTCTTCTTTAGCAATATACTCTCCCATAGGCATTAGTACATGCATTAGCTTTGTTGATCCACTGTTTCTTAAACCTACCGAATCATTATCTCTATATAAAAGAGGTCTAACATATACTCTCTTGCTCTGATAGTTATTCATAAGGTAGAGATAGAAAACTGTATTTATTGCCCTGACAATATTTATTTTATAACCATACTTCATGAAATCTGCTCCATACTGCATTCTCTCATAATTCAATTCTGGGTGGAATATCGATACTCTCTTACCAACAACTATACTCATACCTTCAAATATCGCATCTGCATAATTCAAAGAGTGAGAAAAAGGAGAGAGAATTAAAGTTTCTGCAAATTTACCTAGATCTGGGGAGAAAATCATTTTAAGGATTTGAGTTCATAGGAGAGCTTGTTACCTTTGATGTTATATGCTAAGATCTCTACATAATTGTATTCCTCCTTGTCACTATTAGATGTAAGTGAATCGTACAATAGAGATTCTAATTTATTTAAACTTAGTTTGTAATCATATTTCTGATTTAACACTGATTCGATCTCCTTCTTCTTATTACCAATTACAACAGCATAATAACTAGCATATGCACCAGAAGGATCTATCTCGTATAGAATTGGATCAGATTCTTGCATACCAGCAACTAGAACAGAGATACCAAATGGTCTAACCCCTCCATACTGGGTATAACTCTGAAATAGATTTGATATCTGTTTTACTACGTATATAGGACTAACATCTTCATTAAATGCATTTCTATAACCGAGCGATAGATCTCTAATATAATCGAGAACCTTTTTAGCATCAGCAACCAATCCGGCAGTAGCTATGAATAGATGATTGTGGATTATATCGATTTTTTTTATGCTATCTTTTACTATCAGGTTATTCTCTATCTTTTTAGCAGCTATCATAACAATTCCATCCTTGCATACAGCACCTATACTAGGGGAGCCTCTCTTTACAGCTTCTCTAGCGTATTCTACTTGAAACAATCTTCCATCAGGACTAAAAACAGTTATCGCTCTATCATATGCTTGTGGTGAAGGATACATGCTTATGTATAATTAGGTTTATTTTAAAAATCTTTTTGTATCTTTAAAAATATGATTTGGAATATTGTGTTAATATTAATATATTCATATGGTGTTGGAGGTAGTATAATTGATTATTTCTTACCTGATGAACCTAAAAATTACAAAGATGAAATCTTCATAGTTAATAATCAAACTTGTAGAATAATCTATTTCAACAACATACCAAATCTATTGGAATGCTCAAATACTATCATAGAAGATAATCGTACTATAGAGTACATATTAACATTGAGAGCTAAACAGGTATTTCAGGAGACTGCGCCCATAAGAGAAGAGATATTAGATTTGATATTGGTATTCAATGCATCAAGATATGATGAGACTAATCCTAGATATAGGTTTTTAGGTAAAGTAGAGGAATTTGCATGTAGAACTATTCTAGGAGATGGGATAATACCGATAAATCAACCCATATGCCAACGGGATCCATATCATTGCTATACTCTATATATATGCAGACCCGAGGTATTAGATTGTGATACCAGGTTATTCAATTCCATGAAACCAATAGTTACATCATTTTTTGTAGCTAGTAAAGGAACAGATGAGATAGTAGCAAATCTGACCAGAATCTTAAATGGTCACATATCTTTAGATAACTACAGCTCCGAAATCTCAAAGATAAGATCCCAGATATCAACTCTTATAAATTATTCAAATACCATGCAGAACACTATTCTAAGAATAGGGGGGAGAGAATGTCCTGACTGCTATAATCTGTGTTTTCCAATACTACACAATACTTCTGCACTATCGATTGCATTGAATAGAACATCTAGATTAGAAATCCCATTATTGATTAATCTAAAGGATACTATATCTAAAATACAGACCAACACACCTATCAGAATGAAAATATACTCTATAAATCAGGAAATTAATAGAATATCTGCGCCATTTCAGCTTGCTCTGAATAGATCCCTGGAAATAGAAAGGATATATTCAAGCATAACTCAAAATATAACATTTACTAATTACACTCAAGTCTATAATGAATACAAGAATCTCAGAGATATGTTAAGAAACAAGCTGTCTGAAAGAAATATGAGCGATTTTGAATATTATCTGGATAGGATGCTATTCTTTGAGGATGTATTTCGTAATATGTCTGCTAAGGTTGAAGAAATCTATTCTGATGTTTTAATGCTTGAAAAATCAATCACAGATAAATATTATCTTTACATAATTCTAAATCCATCAGATGATCAGGTAGCTAGAGAGTTCAACGATCTAAAAAGATTATACACAAGGCCTATAAATGGGGATAGGTTAGATGAGATTATAAATAGAACCATCAGACTTAGAGATAAGATAGAATCAAATTATGCCCAAGAGCAGCAAGGACAAATACCATCTTATGCAATTAACATATACTGGATATATAAAAACATATCTCGACTAGGAAATTTCAGTGTGGATATGCTGAGATTATTATTAGCTATTGTAAGTTCTCTCCTCATACCGTCTTTTCTATTCATAATCGTTTACATTTTAAAATCCATTCTAACAGATGCTAAACTCCTGAGATATATGTTTGCAGCATATATAATCTTAATAATATTCAATTTTGTATATTCTTACTATACACTTATTCCAACTAACGTAAATATATATGACGTCTATCATACTATAATGGATCATAATGGTACGTATATAATAGAAGATGAGAGATTGAGAGATTGTCTGGCTAATAGGAAATTTTTCAGAAAAGTTGGAGATATGTGCATATCGGGGGATTCTGAAGTGAAATGTAGTGATATAGAAACAAATAGTGTTGTGATCAGAACCACCACTGACAAATCAAATATCCTTATACTAGGTGATCCTCTATATATAATATATCTAAATATCAATCTTGATGATATGAACGAATGTTCTGCTATTCTTGATGAATTGGAGAGAAGTTATGAGAACAGAATTACTACTACTTCTTAGCGCATTAATTATTCTATCAATATTCATATCTTTAACATTATTAAATACAAATTTGAATAGATCCGGAGCATTATCAGAAGCCCCTATTTCAAAAACTCTTGAGAATCTGAAAAATAGTTCTGAATTATATTTAATATACATAATTCCTGATGATGAAAGAGATAGTACAATATATCAATGTGGAGTTGATATTGTAACTAGTATAGGTTATAATTACGGCAAATTCATCAATCAGGCTTACGTGTTTACAAACGATACATGTTATTATAATAACATAAGATCAAACAGAAATGTTTGTGAGACGGAATTATTCTCTAGATCAAATGCCTTCTACGTGTTTATAGATTATAGTTTCAGTAAAGGAGTAGATACTCGAAACAGAGCTCTAATTATAAACCCCCTAATTCTTGAAAACTGCTCTAACCTTATCAAGTAGATTATTCACATCATAATTTTCGAGAAGCGCCCTTAGTTTCAGATATCTCTCCTGATTCTCCTTAAAAATCTCCTCTCTCTCTTTATCCGGATCTTCTATCTGTCTAAGGGCAATTTCAACCTGAAGCTTTAATTGGATCTGTTCAATCTCATGAACCAATCGATCCACATTCTCTCTTTCAGATTTTCTAACTATATACTTGTATGGTGCACTCAGTATGATATCGTAATCATTTGAATCAGTATCAACTAATTTACCATCTACGTATTTTACAAAAATGTTCACGTAGTTCAGCAGAGGTTCTAACAACTCACCATGCTGAATCTCCAATTCCCCTCCAACCTTTCCTTTTATCACCACAGGTTTTATCTGATCTATTGAATACAATGTTACAATTACCTTGGTTTTATCAAATATTACTCTATACAGCTCCTCTCTCTCCAAAAGTTTCTGATAATATTCTCCTGTTTTGGATTCGAACTGTTTTTTAAAACTCTCCTCATCACAGTTCATAAGAAGATCCTCCACATCAAGAATCTTATCAAATAGAGGCAATTCATCTTCTTGTATATCCCTTTTTGCATTATCAAATTCTTCTCTTAACATCTCCAACTCTTGAGAATTTTTAATATCAGAATATATCTTAGTATATATCAACATGCTATAATATCTCTTTCTAGCTCTATAGTAATTCACAAAATTCATAACATCATCACCACAGCAAGAACTATGATAATGATCAATAGGATCCTAAGTATGAAATCCGTCAGTTTTACTAACATATATAAACCCAATAATACTAGTAATACTATAGCTAAATTCTTCAATCTCAAAAGATCATAGTTACCTATCTTTGGTCTATCAAAATAAGACTTCAATTTATAAACTATATCCCCTTCCCCAAATATAGTCTCTAGATTGTTTGCTAAGTACACAACCTCTGTAGAGTCCCCTCCAGTTTCTCTCAGATATTGAGCTTGTGATGCATATATATTAGCCCATGTGGATCTGTATGTATCTTTAAGAGATGGATCTTTTCTAACTACAAATGCAAGATTATATGCTGCCAACACTGGGTTAGAAACGATATAATATAGAGCTATTTTGTATCTATCCATATTTCTATCTCCCAGATTTTCAAAACCCAAAATCAACCAATCAAGTGTTAAATTGCCAATATCTGAATTATATTCCACCAATTGATCCTCATACAGTGAAATTGCTAATCTACACCATAGATATGATTGAGTATAATCATAGTATTGTTGGAATCTCTGCTCATGCAGATTATTGTAATTTCTGTCCAGAGCCTGTTTAGCCCATTGGTATCGGGTTAGTGCAGCTATATCATTCTCTGAATTCCCGCGGATAGAGATCTGATCGAGACATCTCTTGGCCTGATCCTTAATTCTACTTGGGCTCTGATTAGTGTGTAGATAATACAAAGCGTTCTTTTCCGCAGATGCTAGAAACAGGAAGTTTGCCGCTGTATAGTAATAACCCATATTAGCTATATTGTCAGTTGTATTAACAAGCTCATCATAATAGTTATCAATTTCATGAATACCTATTTTTGGAATATTTGTGAAAAACTCTCTCAATTCATTATAAATAGGTTTAATAATTGAATTATTATACTTAGATTCTGACTTTGGAAGTCGTGGGAGTCTAAATATGCTTGTTTCTGAACTCTTACCATAGACTCTGCCATCAACGTATATAAGATCATCTATGCTAGAAACATATGTAATATTATATGGTAGTACTTTGGTTACATAATACTGGTAAATAGACCCCACAGGTACTACAAAATTATCAAATTTCTTAGAACCCACCAATATTTTCTCATAGAGTCCACTGATAGGTATTATATTACCCTGACTATCTATGCCTCCTGTAGCTCCTGTCTGATTAGTTCTATATTTCATCAATATATAAAATAACAATCCTCCTGAACCCCCTTCAACATCACTGTCTATATCAACATAAACATTACATCCTGGATTGGCAAGAGTGTATGCATCAAGAAAAGATCTCTGAGTATCTGTGCCTGTGATCTTAAGAACTCTAAGGAATAGTTTATCCCCAACACCTTCAAACTTGATATGTGCTGGAACTAAACTCCCTCTATCAAGAGATATCGCGAGAAAATTTATATCCATATTTAAATTGCATGTACCAAAACTTAAGAATATGAGTAGAAGTATTATATGTACCATTAGTTTAAAAGAGCAAATTAGATTTAAATGTTTTTATTTGTGGATCTAATGTTTCTATTTTTAGTTCTTTTCTGACTTTTCTAATCATATCAAGCACTTCCTGTATCTTTTTATCATCAAAATCTGGATTCTTAAGTAGAAAATCATGTAGCTTAGTTGGCCAATCGTTTAGCTCTAATTTCTTTAGTAATTCATTATCTTTACTTTCAAGTGCCACTAATCTGACTATTAACAATCCCAAAGGAATTAAATTTATAGCTTTAATATAATTCAGAATTCTGGTATCATCCAGTAAGATTGGGTTATACCTCTGATCATTTCTAGCTCCAGTCACATCAAGATATTTCTCCCCTACGTACATATGCAGGAATAGAAGTTCAGCTTCCGAAAATCTATGATTATTTAGATATTTTAACAATTCACTACTTTTATCGCTCTTTTGACCTAATCTTATAAACCAATCTATGAATCTATCAGCCCTATTTGGATCAAATTTTATCTCTGAATTACCTCTATCTGTAACATGAGTTATTTTTCTCAAAGTTACATATACATTCAATAGCTCTATTAGGACATTTCTTCGAGTTTCCATTTTAAAACTTTCAAAGACCCCTTGCCCGTGTAGAATGTTCTGAACCATACTCTGTAATGTATTATACACTATCTCTTTAAGCTCCTGCTCATTCTCAACATCATGTGATCTAACTATTGTATATCTGCCAAGATTGGTTGCAAAATTTTCTACACTCGATTTATCAAATCTAAACATCTCCTTATCAACGATCTGCTTTACATAGTTGAGTATTTCATTTTTTACACTATCGGATAAGTTGCTATTTATATTATTATTAATCAATTCGGTATATTTGGTCTCAAATATTTCACTCATATTATTTTGATTCTTCTCAATCTGTCTCTTATGTCTGAATTTCCAGAACATGTTTATATAATTGAAAAGTTATTTAAATAGATAATTATCAACAGAATAAGCAGATTCATGATCATAGCTCCAAAGATCATTGCCAGTAGAAAATTTGTACTCATCCTTAAATATGTGATCAATCTAGCAGAAGCCTCCTCTCCTAGAACACACACTTCGAACTCATAGTTTCTATAGGTATAATAAACGTCCTCTAAGTTAGAAGATTTAAGATGAGATTCTATAAGAGCGATAGTATAATCTGATAGATCGATATCATTTATGATACCTGCAATATCATTGTTTTCATGCGAGTCTGTAGTTGATATTATTGGAATATAATCATAGCTTCTACAGATCTTCTCTAGTTTTTTATGAGTGATATCTGTTATTCCATTTCCATCAATATTTATCATAGCTATCTTCTGTTGTCCATTGTTCAAAATCAGAAGATTAATCCCATTAGAACCCACTCCTGAATCCAAAGTGTCAATTTTATAATAAGCACCCTTAGCCACTCTAAGGTCCTCCTGAGGGGAGATCTTTCTCACTGCACCTAAATATTCTTGAAATTCATCACTGTCAGATGAAAAATACGTAACTATCTTAGCATCAGAATCGTGCTGATCAAATAGAATAGGATTCTTAATATCCTCTCTAATCTCGGATTTTAGTATTATATCACTTCCACTCTTCAGATCTTCAGTAACATTAGGATACCTACTTAATCCGATGATAGTAAATTCATCACTGAATATTACATTTGCTCTAGCGCTCTCCTTATCATAGCTCTTGTATTTAAATCTGAATCTCTTGAAATCTCCTAGAGGAGTAGTAGCAATTTTCCTGATAATCATCTCGGCCTGTTCTCTAGTACATATATCTCTATCATGATGGCACAACCCATGGAAGATTAGATTGTTATTTATATAATCTCTAAATAGTGCCGGAGTATCCGCACTCCCAATTGATCCAAATGGACCAAAATGAAATTGAGGGAAGATTAGATATATCAACTCGTCCTTAACTTTCAGAACAATTACCTCTACAGGAATTTGAGTTCTCTTACCTATGGATTTTAGCAGCTTCTCTACAGCAGGATCATCGTAGAACCAACTCATGAAGAAACTTGAGAATATATCTCTAATTGTTGTGTTGAATAGTTTCTTGGTAGCTGATGTAATAAAATACGAGAAAAGATAGAGCATTATTAACCATATACCAACAGATAGGATTAGAAGCTTAAACCAGTCTAAAGAAGGAGAGAGAAAATACATCATCGTGATTAAATATATTAGACTAATAATCCCTCCTACCAAATAAGCAAGCAGATACTGGAGCACTACAAATATGATGATAATAATTATTGCTACGAATACTATGATTATTGATTGGTGTGTGGAGAGGTAAAAAAATATTCCAATTGAATATGCTATGGAGAATAGAATCGTTATTTTCTTAAAATCTATTCTATTCTTCAGAGTCAACCATATAAAAACAGCATATGGAATGATGTATATAATTAGATCTATCAACCCTAGTAGAATGTATATCACTGTAAGAGACAATATATATATAAGTACATGTAAATAAGATATCCTAAATCCCAGTATTCTAGTAATATTAATAGCCGGCTTGATATCTAGACTACTCATCTTTCTGTAACTCTTCTATCATACTCTGTAAGATTAGTACATTTTTAATATACTCCTTAGCAACTCTTCTGAAGCTGATATTCTTCAAATATGCAAGTTTCATCAATTCAAGTGTTATATATCTGAGTTCCAAATAATCTTCCTCTGAATAATCATCATTCATGCTATTTATAACCAAGAATTTTTTAAATATCTATTCCTGTATCTTAGCATGGTTGTTCTGATTCAATTACCTGAGGGATTAAAGCACAAGACCCCGGAGATAATAAAAAAACTGAATATAACTAATGAAGAGATAGTCATATCGGCATCTGCAATGTATGGTGGGTGTGATATAGCTATGGATGAAGCTAGAGCAATTGGTGCTAATAAGATAATACATGTTGGTCACACCTATTTTCCTCTTAGAAGAGAACTGAATGGAATAGAAGTCGAATATATACCTTATTATATAGATATAAACATAGGCTGGCCAGAATTGATAGATGAGCTGAAATCCAGAAGTATAAAAGTCTTATCTATACTAACAACGACTCAGCATTATCACCAATACGAACAGATCGTTAAGTATTTT
>JAVYLQ010000015.1:0-13521 GCA_038740615.1 Candidatus Anstonellales archaeon
TGAACATCTCCTGGCCAAGACCAGGTGAGAGTTATACTGAGGGTATTCGAACATTTGAGTTCTATGTGGAGGATGATTTTGCCCAGGTGTTAACATGTTCATATCTATTCACAGGGCCAAATACCTATAATAACACAGTGCAGGTACAGAATGGATCAACATACTCTATAAATCTGGAGTTCAGTAGAGGGAATTATTATATCAATGTTGAGTGTAGTGATGGTGTGAATTCAGTTGTTGAATCCTATCAATTCAACATCAGAAGATCCGGAGGGAATGAACAACCTCCACAAGATGAATCCCCTCCTCAACAGCAAGAGACCCCACCTACTGATCAGCAGAATCAATCAAGTACTGATCAGAACGTAACTACAAGCACTATTGAAACAGATTCAAACACTACTACAACAAACATAGATCTTAACACTTCCACAGAGATCACTACTGATTCCAGTACTTCTGATCAGGAACAACCTACTCCTTCTAGTATAATCATTCAAGACCAATCAAATAGGGATCGAACTACTGTAGAAACCGAACAGTCCCCAGGAACCAATCAACAAATAGTAATTATTACTGATATGGAAGGATCTGATAGAAATATCAATTTGGAAAGATCCGATACAGAAACAGATTCCAACAATCAACAGATGCAGGGTGATACAGAATTGAAAGAGGATTCCACCGATAGGAACAACCTGATGAATGTAAATAGGGTAATCAATAGTGTTGCAGTTGTTCTAACTTCACCTCAATCTCTGGCAGGTCTACTAGGAGTTGGAGTATCAATAATACTCCTAATGCTCAGAACGGTGAAATTAACTATAGTAAGAGGTGAGAGGAATATGATATTACTAAAGAATCTATTCAATAAACCTGTTAAGGGAGTAACAGTGAGAATTCTGGATAAAGAATTCCAATCTGATGAAAATGGAATGGTGGTAACAGATTTGCCAGTGGATAAGGCAGAGATTAAAGGGATGTGGGTAATACTTAAAAAGTAAACATTCAAGGAAATATTGAACAGATTTTCATTTCACAACTTAATTTTAAATAGATTGTAAGCCTTAATAACAGCATGATCTACATTCCCATGATTCTTCTCATAGTATTCACAAGTGGAATCTATATAGAAACAATTTCTAGCGATAAGGTAATATACCGACCTGGTGATACTGCTGTTATAACAGTAAACGGAGTGATCCTATATAGCTCAACAACAGACCCTCCAAAGAGATTAAGTCAAACTATCATTGAGGGCACCACTTCATTTGGAACCTATATAGCTAATATAGGCACATTTGAATTGCAAAATGGAGTCCCTCAGAGATTTAGTAGAGTATTGTCTATTAACATACCGTCTAACCTGAATGAAGGAGTTTATATATTGGATATCAAGCTGAATGGATTTTTAGATACGGAAAAACAATCTGGAAAGATAGTGAATAGTTTTGGCTCTATACCGATAAGAGTTGAAACAAAAAGAGAATTGAGATTGGAGATAAAAGATAGAGTCTTATTTGACAGAGGGGAGAGTGAGCTCCAAATATGCACCAATGCCAATGTGAAAAATATCAGAATCAGAGGGTTATATTTAGTATCTGAATATTATATAGAGAACTTATTCAATTGTTCAAATCTAAGATTTGAATACATAATAGGTAAGAATAGAACTGGAGATATAGATTTTCCTATTGAAGTATCATATGAAACATCGCTGAACAATAGATATACAGATGCATTTGTGTTTAAGATAAATGTGGAACAGAGTCCTTCCAATATAAAAATAGAGCAAATAGGGAATCTGGAGAATAATTTGGATAGATTGAAGTTAATTGTAAAATATGAGGGTAGTGATGAATTAAGAGATGTTAAGATATACTCTAGAGGCCCAATACAATTTATAAAACCTAACTATCTTTATATTCCAGAGCTAAGAAATGGTTCAGCTATACAGCTTGATGTAGATACATTCTATGGTGGAACTACTGGAGTTATTCCTAATGAATTCACCATAACATACATATTAAATGGTGTTGCAAGATCCATGACTCTATTATTACCTATTAGAGTATTTAATAGAGCGAATTTGGATGTCTATGTAGATTATAACAATTTGATAGCAGATACTCAAAATACTATAAATGTTGTGATCGGAAATGTTGAGAGCTATAATATCCAAGGAGTGAGGATTAGATTAGATAGTGAAGATGCGAAGGTACTAACCTCTCAGAGATTTGTAGGTGAGATCATAACCAACGATTACGCATCAGAGAGATTTACACTAATACCTAAAGAAGGTTTGAATAGATTGAGTGTTTCAGTGTATTATAGAGATAGTGCAGGCAATCAGTATGAACAGAATTACAATTTTGAGATTGTTGCTTCTAAAACAACCAGTAAAGAACCACAAACCAATCCAATAATATTTGTAATTGGGGTTATAGTTATACTAGTTATATTATATTTAGTTTATAGAAAATGGATAAGGAAGTAGTATTAGAACTAAAATCCGTAGGAAAATACTACATGGATGGAGATAATATACTATGGATATTCAGGAATGTAAATTTAGTAGTGCGAAAAAATGATTTTATATCAATAGTGGCTCCCAGCGGATCCGGAAAGACCACTCTCTTAAACATAATGGCTACATTAGATAAACCTTCTGAAGGTAAAGTATATATAGACGGACAGGATGTATCATCTCTAAATGATCAGGAGATATCTAAAATAAGAGCTAAGAAAATAGGTTTTGTGTTCCAACAATTCAATTTGATTCCAGAGTTAACTGCTCTAGAGAATGTTACCTTACCATATGTATTCAGCGGATATAATGATGTTGATTATGCTATATCACTTATGAAGCGTTTGGGACTGGGGGAGCGATTGAATTTTTATCCATCTCAGCTGAGTGGAGGTCAGAAACAGAGAGTTGCAATTGCAAGAGCTCTTATAAACAGACCAAAGATACTATTTGCAGATGAGCCTACAGGAAATTTAGACCCCAATAGTTCTGAAGAGGTTCTAAAGATCTTCCAAGAATTGCATAGTGAAGGGAATACTATAATATTAGTTACACATGATTATAATATAGCAAGAAGAGCTCAGAGGATCTACACAATATCTAATAAAACTCTGATAGAGAAACATGATATTTAAGTTGATTGCTAAATTCTTGTTCTATAATAAGCTCAGATCTGGTTTAGTTGTTTTATCCGTATTTGTATCATCGTTGTTTTTCTTAGGGATATTGGGTTTTGGAAATGCGGCAAAGGAGATTCTTATTAATAATCTGAATAGGCTCTCATCAGATATAATATTAATAATTCCTCTAACTGTAGATAATCCAATATTCCTACAGAGAGCTCTAAGAACAGGTCTAATATCAGAAGGATTTAAAGAATCGGATCTCAGGGAGATTTCAAATATTCCGGGAATTAAAAATATCTATAAGGCAACAGGTTATGATGCAATTATTAATACTCGCAAAGATGAGTTTAGATTACAGATATTTGCTATAGAGAAAAATGGATTGGATCTACTATTTGAGACAGCGGAATTACAGGAAGGTAAACCTGAGTTAAGTTCAGGAGAAGTTCTAGTAGGAGGAGGGATAGCAGATCGATATGATTTAAGACTTGGTGAATCGATCAGAATAAATAACAGATCGTTTAGAATCGCTGGAATATTCAAGAAAGTTGGTCCAAATCTATTCAATCTAGATAATGGAATATTTCTCATATATGATGATCTAATTAGAATCACCAATCTAGATCAAAACAGAGTATACTCGATGGCTCTCAAGTTCGATAGTTCTGCATATAACGAATCTCAAATAAGAGATCAAATATATCAAATACTAGATAGATCGAGGAAAATAAGAAATCCAGAAGATAGAGATTATTCATTACTATCTGGATCATCTGTATCTGCTCAAATCTCCATTCTCATAGATGCAATAAGATTTTTCTTCCTAGCCATAGCAAGTATCTCTGTTGTAGTGAGTTTGATAAATCTGACTAATAATTTGTATATATTCATATCAGAGAGATACAAACAGCTAGCCACTCTCAAAGTATTAGGTGCTGATAATAGTTTCCAAGCTATTCTGATCATAGGAATTTCACTATCTCTAATATTGCTAGGTGTTATACCCACAATAATTATAATCACAATAATATCCCTAACAGATTTACCATTTGTGCTTTATAATTCTGATATAATAATATCAATTTCTCTGCTAATACTTGCTACTATTACAACTAGTTATTTCCCAATAAGAGCTGTTAGAAGTATAGAACCTGCTGAAGCTCTAAGATATGAATAAGCTTTTGAACCTTGCACTGAAATACAACATAAATGATAGAACCAGATCCATACTAACTGTGATTACTGTTAGTATTGCAGCATTGCTAGTTATAATCATAATAATAATAACTCAGAGCGGTGTGAATTTCTTCTTTTCAGAACTGCTAACATTTCAACCAGATCAGTTGGTTATTCTACCCATAGCTATCCAGGGGGGAGGAGCTGCTTCTGGGATAAATTTCTTCGATATGAAAGATTATCTAGCTGTTAGGTCCTTAGAATGCATATCTAGGTTATATCCTACAATAATATCTAGAGCTGAATATAATTACAAGAATAGAACAGGCTTTGTATCTGTGGTAGGTTCTGATGAATACTTAACTGATAATGAATTATATATATCTGTTATGGAGGGAAGACGAATAGATGAGAACAGTAAAAGAATGGTGGTAATAGGATATCGAGTATGGAAGACTCTTGATGTAAAGATAGGTGATAGCATTACTCTTGATGGTAAGCAATTCAGAGTTATTGGCATTCTTGAAAAATCAACTTTCCAATCTACAGATGATCAAGTTTTCATATCTTTGAGTGATGCAAGAGAATTATTTGGAAATAGGTTCAATTCGCTAATTGGTAGATTTGATCTGAACTGTGATGAGAATGGGCTTATTGAGAATATTAAATCAATACTTAGAAGAGGAGGGAGAGATATAACTGTGATAAGCTCTCAGTTTATCAAACAGACAATAGGAACTGTTCTAGATCTAATCTCATTTGCCAGTATTGTTTTATCATTCGTAGCTAGTATTATTGCTAGCTTTGGTATAACTAATACTATTCTAGCATCATTGATAAAGAGAAGGAAACAGATAGCTGTGATGAAAACCATCGGAGCAAGTGATAGAGATATAATAATTCTGATAATCTTTCAGATCTCCATATTGGTGATAGCTGGAATTGTATTAGCTGTTATCATAGCTTCGTTATTGACAATATACCTAAACAATTTCATTCCAGTATATTTTAAAATATCCGATGTCATTATAAATATGATAATATTGTATTTAGTATCTGTAACTGCCCCTATTATTCTAGGATCCAGAGATATATTTAGGATTTCACCTGTGGAGGCACTTAGAGAATAATAAATCTTGCCTGAATTAACAATTCATTTGGTTCTGATATTGCACGAAGAGATAGAGAATCAAAGGAGGCAAAATATGCATATAGAGTAGTCTGATCATGATACGAATGTGATCTCAATATGTATGTCGGATGATAATATGATGTGTTCTTTGTATATATCAGATAGGTATATTCTAATACATCTAGATATATATGATCTAGTTTCTCTAATATATCATATAATTCTACTATTTTTCTGATAGATATGTTATGATTAGTTCTGATGAGTTTTCTAATGACAGATTCATATATACTAAGCTGTGTAGAATTTGGATCTCTGTTTCTCCTATTCATCTCCTGGGCATGCCATGCATTATAGAAAGGATGTTGGAAAAGGAGTTTGTAATTGTTAGATAATAGAAATCTGATAAATTCTATTGCTATATCCACGAAAGATAAGTTCTCTCTTGAATACTTTTTAAGTGTGTTTATATTATCTTTGGATGAATACCTGTAACCTTGCACAGTATGTATTAGTAAGCTTTTCTCGGATGGTAAAAAGGATATGGGGATTCTAAGTAATTCAAAATATTTTGCTTTAACTTTCGCATAGAGTCTAACATCAAACATACCTTCCATGTGAGGTTTCCCTAGCAGATCAGCACCCATTCTGATATTATTTCCTATATCGACTCTATATTCTGATATAGAACTTATTATTTTATTAAATTCTTGAAAGTCTGTATCTAAATATTTCGCCCATATCTTAATAAGGCAACTTGCGACATTAGTATTGGGTTGAATGTGTTTCTGGTAGATTAATGTATTGTATAGATCGATTGGAACTCTACGGATTTCTTTATTGAAATCATAAACACTATTCATTAAATTATTCTGTTTGAATAGATTTTTAAAAGTTATAGAGAAATACAAAGTAGGAGGGCCCGTAGTCGAGGGGTTAAGACGCCGCTCTCACACAGCGGAGATCCCAGGTTCGAATCCTGGCGGGCCCACTAATCTTTTTAAAGATTTTTACTATATTTTATATCAATGTGATCACTCCTGTTGGAGTGAGATAGGGTAAAAGTTATCATATTTGTGAAGTTTGATTTCACTTTTCGCGAATTTTTAGTACTTTTCTCTCTAAAACCCCCAAAAATTTTGCATGATTGCCAGTTTGACAAAAAATGGGGGGTAGTTTGAATTAATTTTTAATTCGCAAAAACCCCACGGGTCTGTAAGATACCTAAAGGAATGTGAAGAAAAGTGTGTATCTTAAAACCTATCTTAGGTTAGTAAGTCTGTAAGCTACCTAAAGGAATGTGAAGGATGATGATAGAGGTGATCTCTGAATTATGATGAGAAACGGGCAGTCTGACTTAAAGAAGCTTTAGATTACCAAATATAATGTTTAATTTATCTTCAAAATCTGGGCCTGCCCCTATACAAGTTACTGTACCAGGATCCAGCTCAGTATGGCCAGCATCAACTATCTTTACTACTCTAATTCCCATGGTTTTAGCTCTATTGTATATATCTTCAAGCTGCTCTAGATTGTCCACTTTCAATACAATCTTTTTTGCACCTTTAATTCTCCACATGTCTCTAAGCTTCTGGTCGGAGATAAGATAGGCTTCTAAACTAGCATGTGCTACCTGGGCAGCTATTTTACCACATGACATATTTAAATCCTTCCTAACAACAATTACCTGCTTGAGCATAGTTCTGTTAGAATGTTTATATTTAAATCTTTTCAGATAATGATTAATTCATGAAGGAACTTTACATAATTATATTACTTCTGATCATACTATTAGTCGTATCATTTTATGTTATATCCCAGAAAGACACAGAAATTAGGACCTTAGAGCAAAATATTAGCAATTTAGAACAGTTAAATGAATTTCTTCTATCAGAGAATGAAAGATTGGCCGGACAACTTACTAGGATATCTAACTTGTTAGGAGAGAAAAATGATATTATTAGTAGCATGAATCTAGAGATAGAAAAAATGAATAATACCATAGATACGCTGAATAGATCATTAAGAGAACAAATTGATAAATATATAGAATTAGAGCTTAAGTATAATTCAACGAAAGCTACAATAGACAATCTTTCAATTCTTAATAATCTGGTATCAGAGATAGAGTATAGATTGAATTGGTTAGATCTTAATTATTTGGGAATTTCTGATAGGTATTTAAATCTAAAACAGGAAATCGTTGAGTATTGCTATAATTCTGGTATATTAGATATCCCATGCTCATATATCATTATGGGCAATTATATGAATGAAACACAGATGAACATTACTGATATACATACTGCTTTAAGAATAGGTAAAGGAGATTGTGTAGTTTATAGTATAATGTTTGATAGATTACTGAAAGAAATTCGACCCATGAAGATACGAACACTCATGAAGTCTGAAGGCAGTAATTATTCTATTACAATAAAAAATGTTCAATATAACATCAAAAACTACGGCCCAATAGATATTAATTACAATCAATCTAGAGTTGTTTGTTATGGTATTGGAGATAGAGGGCACTGTAGCCTGGCTTTAGATGAGGACATAATAGATTACTCTATGGGATTGTACCTCGGCAAAATAGGTAAGAATTTTGATATTTGCCAAAGGGATTTGTGTAAATGGAAAACTGGTTGGATTACTCTACAGATTCTAAATAATGACATCATATATTTAAACTATTCACTCAGAAACATTCTATTATCAATTAGGTGATGTCTATCATATGGTTAAAATATCTCTGAATTCTCGAATACCTAAGAAAAGAATAGCAGTAGTGGATAGAGATCTGTGTACTAGAGAAGAGTGTGGGTATCAGTGTATTCGTGTATGTCCGGTAAATAAATCCAAGAAAGATTGCATAACTATTGATGAGCAGGGATATCCTGTGATTAGTGAAGAGCTATGTATAGGGTGTGGAATATGCGTAGTGAAATGCCCTTTTGATGCTATAAGAATTGTAAATCTGGATTTTGATTTCAGTAGAACAGTACATTCTTATGGTGTGAATAGCTTTAGAATATACTCTTTACCTCTACCTAAATCGAATAGTATTGTTGGATTTCTGGGAAAAAATGGAATTGGTAAAACCACCATCATAAACATCTTGGCTAAAAAGATGATTCCAAATTTTGATCAGAATATATCTGATTGGAATACGGCTTATACTAAGATGACAGCTGAAGAGAAAACGTTCTTTCAGAAGGATAGGAGAGTATCTGTAAAACCTCAGAATATAGAGCAATTTAGAACATCGAATGTATCTGTAGGTCAGCTGCTAAATACGCTAGGACTTTCCCTATCTGAATGGACCCATCTAATGGATCGCAAACTGAGTGAACTGAGTGGAGGAGAATTGCAAAAGTTACTTATAGATATAGCCATATCTCAAAATGCAGAACTATTTTACATAGATGAACCTACCAATTTTCTTGACGTATATGAGAGATTGAGATATGCTCTTAAAATACGTGAAAAACTAGAGGGTAAAGATGTTATAGTAGTTGATCATGATCTTGCATTTCTTGATTATATTGCTGATTATGTGTATTTGTTTGTAGGTGAGGAAGATGTTTTTGGATTTAGTTCAGAGATAAGAGCTGTTAGAAACGGTATTAACGAATATATGGATGGATTTCTAAAATCTGAGAATTATAGATTTAGAGAACAGATAAGATTCGATGATTATTCAGAATCCGATAGACCCCAACATAAGCTAGTAGATTATGAGAGTATGGATATATCTGTAATGAATTTCAGATTACATGTGGAGGGAGGGGACATTAAGATTGGTGAAGTAATAGGGATAGTTGGTAGAAATGGTATAGGTAAAACCAGTTTTGTTCGAGAGTTGGTTAATAGATATAATAATATTAAATTAGCAT
This sequence comes from Candidatus Anstonellales archaeon, assembly GCA_038740615.1. Classification (GTDB taxonomy): domain Archaea; phylum Micrarchaeota; class Micrarchaeia; order Anstonellales; family J096; genus JAADEL01. Next base: position 9,358 of record JAVYLQ010000015.1, read on the forward strand.
ACAAGCCGCAGTATATTCAACCTTCAGATATTTATGTTAAAGAACTCAATCTCAACCAGAATCTAATTGATATGTTTGGTATAAGAAGATCGATTATGGAGAGAAAATTGAAGGAATTGAGCGGAGGCCAGTTGCAGAAGGTCTATACCGCCCATGTTCTATCGCAGCAGGCAGATCTGTATCTATTAGATGAACCTACCGCTTATTTAGATATAGAGAATAGGATAAGGTTGAGTAAAATAATTAGAAAATACGCCACGGAAATGGGAAAAAGTGTAATAATAGTTGATCATGATATATTATTCTTAGATAGAGTGGCGCATAGAATAATTGTATTTGATGGTCAACCAGGTATTAGTGGAATTGGTAGTTCACCTATGGATAAGAGAGAGGGAATGAATAGATTTTTAAGTATTCTAAACATCAGCATGCGTAGAGATCCAGATAGTAATAGGCCTAGAATAAACAAACCTAACAGCGTTCTTGATAGGGAGCAGAAATCTACTGGAAGATTCTATTTTTAACATTATATACTACAGCAGTAAAATATCCTGGTCTTATCTTGTTATTCATTATCGATCTAGGATTCTGATATATTCTCGTACCTATCCACTGATATAATTCTGTAGCTGTTTTAATAGGTATTCTATAAGGAGTGGGGATCTCTGAAAAATATCTCTTCCCACTCTCTATCCAACCCCAAGCTAATTCTATCTCAAATCTTATTAGCCGTTCCAATTTAGAATCCATACACAAATCACTAACTCCAAACATCTCTCTATGTTCTTTAGGTAAATATATTCTGTTAATATTCCTATCCTCATATATATCTCTAACAAAGTTTATCATTTGCATTCCCCTACCTAAGAGCCTAGCTCCTGGTAATACAGAATCATCCAATCTCAAGATTCTTGAAATACACATTCCTACAATCTCAGCAGAACCATACATGTAATCTAGTAACTCTCTATATGTGTATTCAGATTTATATATATCATACTCCATAGATCTAAAGAATGCTTCTATCCATTCATGCTCAATCCCAGTTTCCCTCATCAACACGTTGAATTTGTTAAATACTCTATTTTCTATATCCCCAATATGGTGTTCTATTCCATTCAATATAAACTCTTTGGCTTTATAGAGTTCCTCTATTCTTCTAGGGTATTGATCAACAAAATTATCAACGATTCTAAGAAAACTATATAGTATTGAAATCTTATCACGAATATATTTAGGGAAGAACATAATAGATACTCCATATGATCTACTGGATTTAAGTGTTATATAATTCTCAATCATTGTTTATAATACTCACTTTAGCTTTAAATCTATTTGTTCAGCTTAAGTTTTTCGAATAGTTCTGCATATGTTCTATGATTTCCGTACGTGAACTCATTAATAATTCTCTCAATATTAACCACCTCTATCCCTGACAGTAGTAATGCTATCAGAAACTCCACCCAACTATCATTCTCTTTAGATACCGTCTTGAACTTGATCTTCAGATTGAACAGAGTATCGTTTCCTTCTAAATATGAACGAATCAGAGGGTGGAGTGAGTGTCTGAATCCAGCCTCATACAACCTTGATATCATGTCATCATCAGTCATTTCATCCCGGTGGATCAGCTGTTGAAGACGATTGGTATAGAGTTGGTATTTATTATAAGGGATTTTAAGAAAAGCTGGTTTTCTGAACATGATCTTGATTAGGTAATCTGGAGTATCTAGAATCCTGCTATATATATCATTAAACTCCAGATTTTCGTTTATAATATAATTTGCAATCTTGTATCTGATTGATTCACTCAAATTACTCTTTATCTTATCTAGAGTCACAATCTTTACCGCATCTTTAAATACACGAATGTTATTCAGTAATGATCGGATCGAAGGTATTGCGTGTTTGTCATATGTGATCGATGTAAGGTTTGAGGATTCTGATGTATCATAGGCTCTAAATAGATCTGTGTAACTCTCTAGAAGATTCATCAATTCCTCATCGTTTTGATTAACTAACTCTAGAATAGCTCTAGATCCTTCAAAACTCTCGAACGTATGGTATGCATATAGAATTCTGGGATCGATCCTATATTTGATTAGATATTTTATTACATTCTGAAATATCTGTTTGAAATCTTCTTGACTAATTTTCCTTTTTTCTACTATATAATTATGAATCCTCATTAAATTATTGAAAATATTACTAGCAGCTTCATTAGGAGTTATTTCAAAAATTTCTCTATTTCTCAGATAATTTTCTATTGCTCTATCGTAGTAATCTTCTATTTTATAATCCCTCAATAATTTTCTTGCAGTGTTTATATCTATTTTAATCTGGGATGTTTTCTCCATTAAAAAAATTTACTAGTTTAATTTTAAAAACAATTGTTTTAGATAGGTGCTTATGAGAATTGCATTGGAAGGTATAGATGGGGCAGGAAAAACCACAATTGCGAGGATTCTAGCAGATAGATTGAACATCAAATATCTCAAGTTCCCCAGATATGATTTCATACCTATTATCAAAAAACATATATCTGGGGAAATAAGATTAGATGACAGAACTACAACCCTACTATTTTTAGCTGATATAATAGATGGGATAAATAATGAGAATAATTATATAGCTGATAGGCTTTTCTTCTCTACAATTGCTTACTCTAAGTTGAATTTGGATATGTTGGTAGAGCTAATACTAGAGTTATCAATACCATTTCCAGAGTATACGATATACTTAGATATTGATCTGGATACGGCTCTTAAAAGGGTATCTAGGAAATATGAGATCACCGAATATGATAGAGATATAGATTTGTTGAATTCTGTGAAAAAAAGATATGAAATAGTATTCTCACATAAAGAGATTTTAGATAGGACTGAAGTAATACGAATTGATGCTAGATTGAGTATTGAGGAGATCCTTGAATTGATTCAGAGCAGAATTAGTAAAAGTTAGATGTATCTATGTTCTGCTGCAATAGAGCTCCTTCTAATAATCCATATGCATAGTCTATAGCAGCTATAGCATCATAGTATCTACGCCTTGAGATGAAATATATTGCATCACTATAATAATCTTTAGCTCTGTTTAGAATTTTCTGATCGACCTTATTAGAACTGTAATCTATGAGCAATCTTAATTTTTCAAGAGCTCTCCTAGTTCTCATTGTCCAATACTAGCTCTGAGTTGATCTACTTCTGTGTCTAATTTTCTAAATGGAATTATACTTGAGTTGTAAACAACTCTATTAGGATAGTTTAAATCAGACTCAACTGAGTAATGTTCAAGTATCCTCTTAGTTGTGAATGGGATGAAAGGTTGTAATAATTTAGTTACAAACATACTACCATATACTGTTTTAGATATTACTGCCCTAGCATTTTCATAATCCATCTTCCAAGGTTCTTTTTCGGTGAGCATTCTATTGTAATAAGCTACTAATTCCATAGCAGTTTCCATTCCTTCTTTTAGATCTACCCTATCCATATAATAGACGTATTTGTCATATATTGCTTTTTCATAATCATCCATCACAGGTGGATCTAATTCCCTACCAGACCACAATTTATTAACTCTGGTGATTAAATTGCCATAATTTGCAATCAATTCGTTATTTATTTTGCTTTTCAATTCTTCTAGAGAGAAATCAGAGTCCACTAATCCTGCAGGAGAAATGGAAATCATATAATATCTTATGTAGTCTGGATGGATGTATTTTAGAGTTGTTTCTAATGACAGGAACCAACCTCTACTCTTAGAGAATTTTTTCCCCTCAAGAGTTAAATAACCTCTTACTGGTATCCTATATGGTAGATTCATATTTGCCCCATAGAGCATTGCTGGCCAGAATAGATAATGATGATATATTATATCTTTACCTATAAAGTGATATATCTTAGATCTGTTCCATAATTCTCTCCAATCTTTCCTCAGAGCTCTTAATGATCCTATATATCCTATAGGTGCATCGAACCATACATAGAATACCTTCCCTGGCATATCTGGTACTGGAATTCCCCAATCTAGATCTCTCACTATATCCCAATCTTGCAAATCCTCTAACCATCCTCTAAGATAATTGTATATTTCTGGATGAGCTGTTTTTCTATTATAATTATCTAAAAATTCTCTAAAATAGCTAAGTTTGAAAAACAGATG
>JAVYLQ010000016.1:0-12714 GCA_038740615.1 Candidatus Anstonellales archaeon
TTAGTGGAGATAAGAGCTTATGATGTAGATGGAAGATACGGGAATAATCACACGAGTTTTAGATTGATATTAGTAAGGGAGGAGCCGGACAATAAATCGCTAAATATTATTCCAACTAAACCAAATACATATATCATTCCGACTAATAATTATAATTTAGATGATGGGGATAGCTCTGTTCCTAAGATTCAACAACCAGAAAATAGAGTTCCATCAACCCCTAAGCATGAACAACCTGATTACGGGCAGCAGGATATAGATAAGAATATATTATCTAATACGGAGAACCCAATCACTAATATACCAGTACAGATTATAATATTAATAGTATTCGCTCCAATATCTGCTCTATTAATCCTATCAAGAGTATTAAGATACAGTTTAGTAATTAGGGATGAAAAAACTATCATAAAGGTAAGAAATATTCTTGGATCGCCTATGAAAGGGATAAGAATTGAGGGATTTGATGTTGCAAGCGATCAGAATGGAGTTATTATATTAAATGTACCTGTTGATAAAGTGAAATTCAAAGGATTATGGATAAAGATTAGGGATAGAGCTTAGTCCGGAAGTTAGTTAGACTCTAATAAATAACAGATCCGTACAAAGCTGTTCCATAGTCATAAAATTTCAAAACTAAATAATCTAAGAGTATTTGAGCTCGTTCTTTTCCCCTCGTATCTTTAGATAGTGCAGGGGGTGGGATTTGAACCCACGCAGCCACGATGGCACCAGATATCACAGTATCCCTCTTGAGTCTGGCCCGTTTGACCAGGCTCCGGCACCCCTGCTCCCAATTCTATTTATCAGGATCTATTTAAAAATTTCTCATATGTCGATATGTATTCTTTAATGATATTATCAATGTGGAATTTATTAGCAATCTCACGCATCCTACGATAATCCATCTCCCCAGCCAACTCTACAGCTCTGATAAATCCTTCACGATCTCTAAAAGTTAGACCAAATTCTCTTATATAATCTGCTATAGCTGTATTCTCATGAGCTATAACCGGTGTTCCTGAGGCAAGAGCTTCCACACAGACCAATCCTAAAGTATCAAAATCTGAATTGAAAACCAATGCATATGCATCTCTGTATAATTCTCTAAGTCTCTCCTCACTAACAAAACCTAAAAACTCCACATCTATCCCATATTCCTGAGCTCTCATTCTATAGTATTCCATAGCCGGTCCTCTTCCAGCTATGTACAATGGCATAGATATGTCTTTCAGATACTCAAATATCCCATCTATTTTCTTCTCCTTTACCAATCTACCTACGTGTAGGAGAAATCTATCCTTTGTATCAGAATAGTAATATCGATTTACATCTATTGGAATAGGTAGAACGTCCACATCTCTAACTCCTAATGTATTGAGTCTATGTTTTATCATAGGAGACGGAGATAGCGTGAGATCATATCGATTCAACAATTCTCTAACATAAACTTCAGCTATCCAACTTGGCATTTTGATATAGTGAGTAGCTCTGGTTATATCTGTATGGTAGTGTCCTATTATCGGTATTTTTTTCCTCCGGGCTAAGAGAATTCCGTATATAGCAGTTAATGCCACACCATGATTGTGTACAAGATCTACATCAAGATCTCTCAACATATCTGGTATAACTAGCTGATATTCCTTATAGAAAGGTAGTCTAATCCCTGGAGAGGGTATGTAATTATCTGGTTTAGGATCAGTATTAGGACCCAATACTACTATTTCATATCCATATGCCTCTAAAGCTGGAATCAGTAGATCCAGAGCTCTAACAACACCATCCACATTAGGATGATATGTATCTGTGGTAAAGAGAATTCTCATAAATCAAACACTGTCCTCTCTTTTCGAACTTTCTGAATGCTGTTTATAACATTCTCAACTCTCTGTGCTGAGAACCCATGTCTTGTTACTAAGATCTCTCTGAGTCGATCCGGATCAAAGCTCGGGAAATCCAGCTTTACATCTTTAACAGGAGGATTTAGAAAAAACTCAAATATCTCCATAGCATCGACTCCATTATCTCTGGATATCATATCAAGAATTTCACTCTTGCTCATTTTCCTAACCATCTCCAATCCTCTGATAGGCCCTACACCATCTATACCGGCATTGAAATCAGTACCTATGAGCATTCCTAGTAAAATTAGCTGTTCATGATCTATATTTAGATGCTTTAGTACAGAATCTAATTCTACAAATTCAAATCTGTTCTCCCCATAGTAATTTCTTAATATCCTCTTAGCTCCAAATAGGAAGCTATCGTAATCCTGACTGTTTATAGCATATGCTGTACCTACTCTAGTTAAATAGCTAGCCTGCGCCTCTCCCTCAGAAGGAGCTATAATAGTTATAACTCCCATAGCATTCAACAATTCTATAGTCTCATCTTTCATACTATCTGTAAATACCATATCTCTGTATTGGGTTTTCGATTTAGCTAAGATTCTTTTCTCTATCTCAGCTCTCTTAAAATACGGTGGTTTGCCATCAAATACAACAATTAATTTTATTCTATTGATCAGGAAATTTGATAATCTGTAGAAAACTCCTGATAGATGTGATGTGATCTCACCTCTCTGATCTCTGAGATATTCCCCATCAGAAGTTCGTATTGCCGCTAGAAATTGATATATCATATTATTACCATCTATAGTAATGATTCTGTTTGATAGCTTGGAGATATGAACAGTTTGAGCTATAGGTTCTATCAATCTCTTGAGATCGCTACCCATTATCTCTCTTCTGCTTTCAGAAAAGATTCTAAAGAGACTCTTTCACTCTTTGTATCAGATTCATCCTCTATAATCTCAGATACCACTTCCTCTATTAGCAGTTCCTTACCTATAGCTTTCTCAAGTTTTCTAATAATACTTATATCAACCAATCTACCGGCCATTATGTTACTCAAATCTCTCTCAGATATTTTTGTATAGAGAGATAATGCTCTTAGATCAAACCCTCTCGATTTCATAAACTCTTCAATTCTGATTTTAGTATCTTCTCGGAGTCTGTGTGTTACGAATCTCTCTTTCCTAGTCTTCAACTTAGGTTTTGGTTGGATTGGATCGGCATTACCACAACTATCACACACCTCTACTTCTGCACCTTCTATAATAATAGTTCTAGTAGCTTTCCGTTTACCACAGATCTCGCAGATCATATTCTGATAGTTAGAATCTTAACTAGATCCTTTCCACTCAGTTCTCTATAGATTTTCTCTGCAAATATCTCTACTCCATCTAACCCCGTCTTATCTTGAAAATCTTTGAAACTTGAGTAAGGTCTTCTCTCTAGAACAATTTTCAAAGTCTTCTTACCAATCTGTGGTAAGAATTCAAGTGTATGTGTTCTGGTGTTTATTGGCTTTGCATTGTTCAGAAAATCCACATATCTCGCTTCGTCTTCCCTAACAATCTTCTTCAGAACATCTTTTAGATTCATTCTTGCACCTTCTGTTAACTCCTGAAAAGATATTCTACCTTTAACCACATCAATAACCTCTCTCTTCTGCTTATCCTTTCCTATGTAGTATTTCTCTCCTATTTTAGGTGTAGTCCCTTTCTTTATGACCCCTGTCAGAAATGTGAATCTATCTACTCCTATCATATAGGCTAATCCTCTTCCATCTGGGGATATATTAAAATCTAATATGTATGCATAATCTTCCATAATGAATTCTATTTAGAGAATATTTTTATAATCTTATCTATATCTATATCCCCTTCACCATACTCAATTAATAGCTCTCTGATGAGTTCGGGATGAGTGGGTTTCAGATCCACTAATTTAGCTATCGCCTCATCATTCTTCAATCCAATTTCCTTAAGTTTATCAACGTATTTTAGATCATCTACATCTATATCCTCCATGTGAAGGTACTGAAGTTTGATATTATAAGTATAATCCCCTGATTTCATTAATCTCTTTACTTCAGCTTCAGGGATAGCGTTTATACTGATGATTTTCATAATCTCTGCAAATGTATTGGTAGAACAATCAATCTCTTGAGTTCTTTCCCTAGCATTACTCTAACTACATATGAAGATCCTCTCTTCTCTTCTATTTCCCCAACCAGATTCTTGTATCTTCTGTGTGGTATCTGTCCAGCTCGATAATATGGGACAGGCATTATTCTAACTCTCTCTCCTATCTCAAAAACTCTTACAAAATCAGTAGGTGTTAATCTACGTTCTAACCTTAGAGATTTTAGGAATTTACTCAAATATCCTTTTGATCTCTTCATGAGTTTATTATAAACGATCAATTTAAAAAGATTCTTAATCATATTTAAATATGAATTCTAAAGATAGGGAAAAATTGAAGATAGTTAATATGGTTGCATCTGCAGATCTAAGTGTTGAGATCGATATTGATAAATTCGCTAGAACTTCTGAAAACGTAGAATACGAACCAGAACAGTTTCCTGGAGCAATAATAAGGTACACTAATCCCAGAACCACAGTTTTACTATTCAGAAATGGTAGGATAGTAATCGTAGGTAGTAAGAATCAAAATGATATCAAAGAGACCATTGTTCAGTTAGTTAATGATCTGAATGCAAGAGGAGTAATAAGAAGTAATACTACATTGACTGCAGATACAATAAAATACAACATCCCGAACTATGTAGCATTGGGTGAATTAGAATTCTCAATTGATTTGGATAATCTTCTTACTGATCCAGATCTAAACCTAGAATACGAACCAGAACAGTTTCCTGGGATAATGATCTGGATAGATAAGTATAATTCCACAGCATTGGTTTTTAGGAATGGTAAGATAATTCTCTCAGGAAACAGAGATATTGAAAGTATGAATCGATCATTCTCCTATCTGAAAGAAGTTTTAAATAAGTATAGATTAAACTAAACTCATGATATACTGGATATTCGCTCTAATCCTCTTAGCAGGATGTTTAGGAAGTAGTAGTGATGATAATACACAACCAGATCCTATCAAATTGGAATTTAAACATGAATACAATCAAACTATTCTAAGTCTTTGGGAATCTATGCTTAATAGATCCTACAGATTTCAGGCTCTAGAATCCATAGAAAATAGATCTACTTATGTAGATGCGACTGTTTTAGGGGATGATTATAATATAAAACTAGATATATTTGGGGATGGTGGATTGGTTTATTACGCATACAAGAATGAAAATTTATCCAGATATTGTGTAGTATTGATGAATAGATTTCTGAACTGTACGGATTCTGAAATGTTATTCAGATTGGGACTAAGAGATTATGGTTCTGAATCTGTATTTGCATATATATTCAATAGAAGTGTAGTTGATTCTGAAAGGGATTATATAAATTCACTTACAGATTCTCCTAATATAAGCATATCTAAAGTAGATAATGGTTATAAGGTATTCTTCAAATTATCAGATCTTAAGATGGAGGATTTAAGAAAGCTGGGATTTAGTGTATCAGACATCACAAGAATTGATAGTATAGAGATCAATATATACTTTCAGAATTCTGGTTATCGAATAGAACAATATCAATATCTTACAAACGGTAGTATAATAAGAAAAGATAGTCAGGTGAACATATCCTTAGAGATATCAAATCTAGGAGATTTTGAATTGGATGAGGATAAATACAGTAAGATAATGCTAAGAGATATGATAAATGTTATGAATTACTACCTTCTTATTAAGAGTGGATACTATAGTGACGAAACAGAAATATATAAGCTGGCTGTGGCAACAGGAGTACCCGAATACTGTCTATACACTTCGAAAAGAGATACGTGCATATCTTATTATGTTCACATGACTGGAGATAAAAGAGCATGTGATTTGATTGGCATAGCTTGCTAAATATGATAGGAGGAGTTAGGGAGTATTTTGATAAGGATTATAGAAAACTGAAGTATATTCTAGATACAATAGAAAAGATATATGCTAGTTATGGTTACAGACCTTTGGAAACTTCAGTATTCGAAGATTTGAACATATTACTCAAAAAAGGAGGAGAAGAAATTAGAGAACAGATCTTTAGATTTGATAGAATTGGGTTAAGATTTGATCACACAGTTCCATTGATCAGATTTGCAGAAGAACACAAGGAATTACCTAGACCCATTAAGAGATATTCTATAGGGAAAGTATATAGAAATGAAGATCCTCAGAGAATGAGATATATAGAATTTATACAGGCTGATATAGATGTGGTAGGTAGTAATAGTATATATTCTACTCTAGAGATTCTGGAGATTGCTGAACTTGTTTTGAGTTCTCTAGGATTAAGTGCACAGATCGAAGTAAACGATAGGAGGTTCTTGGATGGTGTTGTGGCTGATTTAGATGATGATCAGAGATCTTTTCTATTCAGAACAGTAGATAAAATAGGACGATTTGGGGAGAGATGGGTGAGAGAACAGATTGAAAGAAAGGGGATTAGTATGAAATACCTAGACATATTGCTAAGATCTGATCTGGAAACCGTTAAAGATTACTCTAAAGAAGCCTATGATACTCTTAGTAGAATAGGTAGAAAATTCAACCCCACATTAGTCAGAGGATTGGATTACTACACTGGAGAGATATTTGAGATCTCTATTGCAGGTATAAATGTTAGTGTTGGTGGTGGGGGTAGGTACTCTATGTTTTCAGAGAAACATAACGTTGGAATCAGTTTAGGAGTAAGTAGGTTATACGATCTGATTGATTATAAGGATCATATTCATAGTATATTTATAGCTTGGATAGATGAGTTTGAGTACGCTGATTCAATAGCTAAAGAGCTTAGGAAGAGGGGTCTTGCTGTTGAAATAAACACAGAAGATAGATCTCTCAGAAAACAGCTAGAATATGCTTCTAAATACTATGGAAAATGTATAATAGTTGGTAGAAAAGAGAAAGAAGAGCAGAGTGTTGTAATAAGAGATTTAAAAAAAGGAGAACAGAATATAATCTCAGTGAAGGAATTATTGGAGAATTATAGCAAGTACTTTGATCAGTACTATTAATACACCTATAGCTATAAGAGCTGTGTTTACATCTATTTTGTATCCGCTCAGTTCTTCTGCTATGGAGAACTGTAGAAATCCTGCTGAAGTTGGCATCTGGAACTGTCTCTTTTGCATTCCTCTCATATTAGCCTACTCTACCTGTCAGGAATAGTCTTACAGTTCTGTTACTAACTATATCGTCTGTGAATCTATAGACTATTTCAAAGGTACCATCAAATCCTGCGCCCGCGGAGAATTGGATAGGCATGTTATTCTGATCTACACATGGAATGTTGGTTATATCCCCTGAACCTTGAGATCTAACTATAGGAGTACCTGATATTGATACATATCTCAACCCGCTAGGTGCCTGTTTACCTGAATAGCATGCCGCAGACAATACTTGAATATCTCTCTGATTTCCATTCAATAACCTCACTGAAGCAACTAGATTATTGCCTGTAGAATTTTTAGTTAGGGCAAATATGTTATCAGCACATACTATGAGAGGGTTATCTGATGTACACTTTGGAGTATAAGATGTCTCTGTAAACATTCTTAATACCTGTCCCACTACTATTATCAGAAGTACTAATGCTATAGCGAATATTACCAGATACTCTATACCTATCTGACCTTTCATAAATAAATATCATCCAATATGTATTTAAAACATATGGTATAACTATTCTTATGGATGTTTTAGATATTATAAGACACAGGTATGCTGCTAAAGAATTCAATTCTGAGAAAGTTGATGATAATAAGATAAATTATATTCTAGAATCTATAAGATTAGCTCCTTCATCATATAATTTACAACCATGGAGTATTATAGTAGTATCTGATCAGAAAATCAAGGAACAACTATATGAATATAGCTATAGACAGAAGCAGATCATTACTGCTTCAGATATATTTGTGTTTCTAACTGATCTGAATATAGATAGGATATTAAACGAACTGAAAGCAGCTAGGTTGGATTATGGTGATAATCCTAATAGAGTTGATCAATACATATCTAAACTTAGAACAGAACTCAGTACAAAGAGCAGAGAGCAGCTTAGATCGTATCTAGAGCATCAGACATATATAGCTCTGGGATTTGCCATGTTAGCTGCAGAAAGCTTGGGGATTGCAAGTTGCCCTATGGGCGGATTTGAAGAAAGAGGATACAAAACAGTCTTGGGAATAGATGAGGATTATGCTATAACTGTACTGCTGGCTATCGGATATGTTACAGAGAGGAGAGATAGAAAAATAAGAAAACAGAAAGTGTTGTTAAGAAGAGTATAGGAGCGTTAACATCTGGTTGAATTGTGCATATGGGTAGGCTCCACTAAAGAATATTCCATAATACTGAGCATTCTCTCTAACCTGTCCCTGTACTACAGTTGCAGCCTGTCTTACTCTATCTAATGTAGTTAGTTCTTTAGAAATTATCACTAGGAAAGATGGCGTTCCCGATACCCCTTGATTCATACTCTCTATAGTATCTTTCTGAACTTTGAGTGCTGCTTCCTGGCTGTTATAGCATCTCTTAAACTCCTCTAAATCCAATCCCAACTCTTCTGCCAACTTTGAATATCCCTCCTCATTGTTCTGAATAGTCTGAATGTTTTGGAATAGCTTATCGTGATACTCCCAGAACATACCTTGCTTCTGAGCACAATAGCTTGCTCTTGCTGCTGGTTCAGCTTTTGGATGGAAATTTAATGGAAAATGGACGTAGTAGAATCTTATCTTACCCGTGTCTATCCAATTCTGCATAAGCTGTGGCATAGTAGTGTCTGCAAATCTCTTACAGAAAGGACATTCAAAATCGCTGAATTCTATTATTATAATTGGGGCATTCTGACTACCTTTCATAGGCACATCGCTAAGATCAGGAATAGACAGAGATTGACCTACTGTAGGTTGCTGGAGATTGTTGAGCTGTAATCTCAACTCATCTACCCTTTCCATACCAAACATGATATACTTCAGATCCTTTGTGAAATATACGGGGAAATCTACTGATTGACCTCCTATATTTGCTGATAGATTCACTTTAAGAACATCAGATACTATCTCGTAGTTCTTTATGTTTATAATAATAGCGTCTTTAGATAATTGTGTTTGAGCTGCAATCACAGATTTTACTATATCAACAATCTCTTGCTTCTGCTGATCTGTGAGTTCATAACTGCTCTGTCCTATACATCCTAACAATACTAAAAACCCTAATATAGCAATATATCTGTACATGCTTAACTATAGCTTACATCATATTTAAAAATCTTATAGGTCTATAAAAAATATAGCTCCGATCGTCTAGTGGTCCAGGATGCTGGCCTTTCAAGCCAGCGACCCGGGTTCGAATCCCGGTCGGAGCATCCTTAAGCTTTCTAGTCTATGCATACGATGTTTATCTACACACTCCTCTTATACACCTTCCAGTTTCACAATCACTATCATCTATACAAGCCTGTTCTATTTTTGATATTATTCTATTACTTTTCTCCTCTATCTTCTCTGTAGCATTCTGAGTTGTTGATAGTATCATAGATCCAACTATCATTACAGCTGCTAGGATTAGTACGATTAGAATTATCATTTCCAAAGACACAGCTCCTAGCATAAACTAATAACATTAAATCTATTTTTAAGCCTATGGTTTACTGTTTTCGTATCAAAATCTCCATAAATTATGTTATCGATATAGCTAGGAAGATATAATCATTATTAAAAGGTTTTTCTATGGAATAGTTGCATGAACAGTGTTCTAGCACTGAGTAGCTTGCTCAGCACAGGATTATCAAAACTGGCAAAGAGAGTACCTCAAGAGCTACTGAATGATTATCTGAAGCTCCTAAACATCCTATATAATATCCCAAATCAATACAACTATGATCCTTCACTGAATGATCTGGCGTTAACTATTATGAAGGGGAAATACTATCTCAGAGACGAGAAAGGAGGATTTCTGGAGCATCATCCTGAAGATGTCTATAGGAGAGTGGCCGCGTTCATAGCTGCAATAGACAATTCTGATGCTAAGCACGAACTTGCAATTAGATTTTTTGAGTTAATGCGAAAGGGTTATTTTATACCTGGTGGGAGGGTATTGGCAGGAGCCGGGGATCTATACAGATTGAAAACTCTGGCAAATTGTTTTGTATCAATTATTCAAGATGATAGTATAGAAAGTATTTATAGAGCGGCCTATGAAGCTGCAAGAACATATAGTTATGGAGGTGGTATAGGTATTGATATATCTGTTCTGAGACCGGCTGGGGCAGTAGTTCACAATGCAAGTAATACTTCTACTGGAGCTGTATCTTTTATGCAATTGTATTCACTTACCACAGGTCTAATAGGTCAAGAGGGTAGAAGAGGCGCTCTAATGCTTACAATACATGTCAAACATCCTGATATTATGAATTTTATACTGGCAAAGAGTTTTCCAAATTATGATTCTAAAATGGCGGCAGATCTGATACGTAATGATCTCGGATTAGATGAGATTGCATACAGCAAAGTTCTTAAGAGAATCATAGAGAACTTTCAGGTTAGATATGCGAACATAAGCATTAAATTCACAGATGAATTCTTCAGTGCTCTAAATGAACAGAATGAGTATGATGGTAAAATAGTGGTTTATAGAGTGAGAAATTATTCGCAAGATGAATATGAGCAAGATTATGAAACAATTCATTACAGTTACGATATCCCTAGCAAAGATATTTCAAAATATGAATTCGTTGGAGCATATGATAGCATATCAGAATTGAATTCTAGTTTAAATCTAGATGTGAGACAGCAAGATTTGGAAGATGTGTGGAACAGAGATATATATGGCGATTATATAGTGCGAAAGGGAGAGGAGACATTTGCAATAAGATATGCTGGAGATTTTCTAACAATTTTCAGAAACAGAGAGGCTGGTGAAATCAGGAGAATGTACAAAGCTAGAGATATATGGAATGCATTTGTTATTGGTAACTATAACTTTGCCGAGCCAGGTTTAATATTCTGGAGTAAGATGACTAAGTATAGTAACAGTAATTATGTTGGTAGACCTATCATAGGAACAAATCCTTGCAGTGAGGTGCCTCTAGAGGATGGGGGAGCATGTAATCTTGGGAGTATAAATCTTGTTAGATTTGTGAAGAATCCTTTCCAGACTAATGCATATATAGATTATGCACTGTTAGATGAAGTACTGAGAGATGTTGTAAGATTCATGGATAATGTTGTAGAGTGGAATATAATACTACATCCTCTTGAAAAGCAAAGAGAAGCAAGTAGAGCGACTAGGAGAGTGGGTATCGGTGTTATGGGCATAGCAGATATGTTTTTAGCAATGAATATCGCTTATGATAGTGATCAAGCCCTACAGCTACTTGAGGAGGTTATGTCTTTTATAGCTAATAGAGCATATTTCTGGTCTGCAGAGTTGGCAAAGGAGCGGGGAAGTTTTCCAGCTCTTAAGAATATAGATCAGATTTTTAGGTCTCCATTTATACAGGAGGCTATAGATAAAAAAGTTCAGGAGCATATAAGAAAGAATGGTCTAAGAAATGTTGCTCTATTAAGTATTGCTCCCACTGGTAGTATTAGTAATATTGTGATCAGCTTTGAAGGTGCTACTCGTGATGACGGGATGATACAAGTATATACAGGGGTATCTGGAGGGATTGAACCTATTTTCAGTCTATTCTACACTAGATATTCTGAAAATCTCAAGAGAACTTTCTATGTATTTCACTCAACTGTGAGGTACTGGTTAGATGCTAGAGGAATAGATGTGAACTCGATTGATAATGAAAAATCGATTGACGAATTGCTACCAGAGCATTTCAAGAGAACTGCGCATAAGATAGACTGGAAGATGAGAATAAAAGTTCAGGGAGTGGCTCAGAAATATGTCGATCATAGCATAAGTTCAACTATAAATTTGCCCGAAGATGTTGACCCTGAGAAGATATCTGAACTTTATGTAGAAGCCTGGAGAAACGGACTCAAAGGGATAACGATATACAGAGAAGGGAGTAGATTTGCCATACTTAATACTGGAAATAGGAGTGAAAATCTGGAAAAATTTAAGAATAGAAAATACAGAGTGATAACAAAAGATGGTGTGAAGGAGGTTGCAGGATTGGAGGTGTTTATAGGTAAAGACAACCGATTATATACCCCATATCATGCTCAGCTAAAAGGAGCAGATGTATTTCTAGACAATATTAGCAATTTCCTTTTCAAAAGTGATAATGGAGTTGCAAGATCGAACACAAAACAGAAGTCAGATTGGGATAATGAGAATTTGGCAAAATGTCCTAATTGTGGAGAACATGCCCTAAGGATAGAGAATGGGTGTCATACCTGTTTGAATTGTGGGTATAGTAAGTGTGATATGTGAATATGATGATCAATCGAAAGGATCTAATCCAAATAAACGAGCATATGATGAAACATCTAGATCATAAGACTATTCAAGAGGGTTATGGAAAATTTAAAGAGAGATATGAATATTTATTAAAGAATTTCTCCCCAGATATCACTAGATTAGAGGAGTTGTGGAGAGATATAAAGAGAATTCAGGAGCATAGAAAGTATTATATAGCATTGGAGTTTGAAGTTTCTTCCGATAATAATCTCAGGATGATGTTAGAATTCCATAATAGATATACAAGAAAATTACTCATCAAATTCTATCCAGATAGAGGAAAGGAGTTTGTAGAGAATGAATTGAGAGAATATAGAG
>JAVYLQ010000017.1:0-11761 GCA_038740615.1 Candidatus Anstonellales archaeon
CTATGTTAAGTAACTTAGCTCTGGCAGTCTATTTAAAGGATAATATCGTTGTAGAATTGGACGTATTAAACCTTAGAAAACAAGAGTGCATATATGGTAATATCGGAGATAGAGTAAATATAATACAATTGCATAAGGAAATTAGAGTCTTAGAGTTAAAGAATGGCACATGTTATACATATCCAAGTATGGAACAAGTTGATTGTAAGAGTTGCAGTGGTGAACTGGGTATTATGAAGATATCGAAACATGTGAATATTTATCAAGATGCTCCCATCGCACAGAAACAGACTATAGCTCAGAAGCAGAGCACAGATGATGACATGGATATGAATTATATAAAGAACAGAGCTAAAGAGATAGCTGCAGAGAATAAAGCTAAGATAAAAAGAATAGAGATAGATGAGGATGGAAATGCCTATGTGGTTGTGGATAGACCTATGAGGTTGATATTCATAGAACTTCCAATCAGAGAGGAAGCTAGAGTGGTAATAAAAAGGAAATCTTATCCATAAGACATATAACTAATAAATTTCTTTTTATTTCTTTTGTATATATTTTACTGATGATAGAGATTGGTGTTGTTGGCAAACCTTCTGTGGGTAAATCCACATTCTTCTCTGCAGCAACGATGATAGATGTAGCTATAGATCCTCGTCCGTTTACCACTATAGAACCTAATACTGGTATAGGGTTTGTTAGAGTTGAAGATATAGGTTTTGAGCTTGGTGTAACCTCCCAACCCAGAAATGGATTTATACTAGGTAAATATAGATTTGTTGGTGTAAAAATGATAGATGTTGCAGGTTTGGTTCCTGGTGCGCACCAGGGACGTGGTCTTGGAAACAGATTTCTAAATGATCTAAATCAGGCAGAGGGATTAATCCATATTATTGATATGTCCGGATCTACTGATGAGGAAGGTAGGTTTATAGGTGTGGGAGCTAGAGATCCTGAGGATGATATCAAGTTTTTAGAGTATGAACTTGATATGTGGTATAGAGATATATTAGAGAGAAACAGAGATAGGATACAGCGAGAGATTAGAGCTGGAAAGGAACCATGGGAAGCTCTTTATAATGTCTTCTCCTCCCTAAGATTGAATAGGCAGGATGCTGAAATTGCTATGAAAAATTACGATCTCAATTCTGAAGAACTTCCTAGATTTCTGAGAGAGAGAAGTAAGAAAATAGTTATAGCTGGTAATAAGATGGATGTGGGGAAAGCTATGGAGAATTATGATAGGCTTAAGAAGAATTATGATATCATACCTGTATCTGCTGAGGCAGAATTAGCATTGAAAAGAGCTTCAAAACACGGCATTATAAGATATATTTATGGAGAGAAGGATTTTGAAATAATAGGGGAGTTAAGTGATCAGCAAAGGATAGCGTTAGAGAAAATAAGAAAAGTATTGCCTACGGGGGTTCAACAGGTAATTGAACATCTGGTCTTTGATGTTCTGAACTACATTGCTGTATTTCCAGCAGGAAGTAAATTAGTAGATAAGCAGGGTAGAGTATTACCTGACTGTTTTCTATTAAAAAGAGGTTCTAATCTAGAAGACTTTGCTTCAGCTATACATACAGATCTAGCTAAACATTTGCTATATGGAATAGATGTTAGAACTAAACGCAGATTAGGTAAGGAATATATTTTACAACACCGAGATGGTATAGAGATAGTTGCTGCAAAATGAACTACGAACAGTTATTTCAGAATGAGCTAAACAGAGTATTAATAGATTTATCTAGAGTTGATCTTTATAAATACAGAGCCTATAGACAGCTTAGATTGGAAGGATTCTACCCAGAATCTGGGGTATCTAATATAGATATTAAAGAATTGGCTATTGGGGAATGTCCAAAGATAAGACCTTTTGATTATACTTTGAAAGGTGATATGATTATTAGCTTGTCTCGAGAGGCTTATAGGATATATAATGAATATTGGCTAGGAACAAAAGGGGCTTACAAAAAAGAAGAATTCAGCCCATATGTTATATTTGATAGATACGAGAGCGATTATATTCTATATAAATTAGGTAAGATTGATCAATTGAGAGAGGATTCTGAGATCTTTACACTGTTTAGAGATGCTGGTTATATAGTAAAGACTGGTTACAAGTATGGGGGGATATTTAGGATATATGGTTTGAACTATAAGAGAGATAGTAGAGAACATTCAAAGTATATTTTTAATATAAATAGAGTGCTGAATTCCATAGAATTGCAGAGAATAGTGAGAGTCACAGAAGGAGTAAATAAGATTCCAATCTTTCCATATAGAAAAACTAATAAGAGATATAGAGAGCAATTTACAATGAGAAAGAATGATTATTATGGAATATACGTTTTTGGAGAGAATAGTAAAATAGATCTATCTATGGTTGTAGATTCTGCAATTCTAAACAGACGTAAACCACTCGTTACAATAGTAGATAGGGAAGGAGATATCCTTAGACTAGATATTGAGTTATTGAAATTAAGGGATAAATATTTTATAGCTATTTATAGAAATAGATCATAGCCGGGATGGCAGAGCGGTCGATTGCGCTGGACTCGAGATCCAGTGCCCGAAAGGGTTCGGGGGTTCGAATCCCTCTCCCGGCGATCTATATAAAATAGTTCTTGTAATTAAGCTTTATCTGTGCATTTGGTCTTATCATGGTAGAGAGATAATTTCCATTCATATAAACCTTTAGTTGGAGAGACGATTTATCATAAATTGGATTTTTTAAGAAAAGGGGTCTACCATAGGGATTGGGAGAAAACTCAAATACCACATCATTCACTCTAAATACGATATCTGTGTAGTAATTACTTTTATTATTTATTTGATTCATATATCCATATCCTAAGTATAAGATTCTTGGATTTTCAAAGGCCAATATAAGTCTTAATAGTATATCTAATAGCTGTACAGCGCCAAACTCTGCATCAGTATCTATAAGCAACTTCCTATGCTCATGTGGTATAGATTTAATTATAATTCCTTTTAGGAACTTGTGAGTATTCAAGATCAGTTTTTCCTCATTTTTAGTATTCATAATTCTTCTTGCTAGACTCAATTCGCCATGAAGTTCATCCGCTCCATAGATTATCTCAGCAAATCTTTTGGCTTGAATCATATCACACAATACAGTGAGACAAGATCATCTAGAGCTATCGCCTCTATTATAGGAGCAAGGAGGATAGATGAAATAAAACAGAAACTGATAGATGCTAAACTAGAGTCCTATGAAATGTGGAAATTAGATTATATATTAAATAACGATTTAGAAATATACAGATCTATGATAAATCCTTATGATGCAAGAGAGGTTAGATCTATGATAAAAAAATATTTAGAACTTATGAAAAATATAGATATGATAGAGAGGGTAGCTAGAAAAATACATTTATGGGTGAAACTAGATTCTACTATTAAGAATTTCGAGAATATCGATCAGCAAACAGCAAGAGAGTTGATGAATTATCTATCAGGGGCTGTAGATAGTTTAAAGAATGTTAATTCCAGATCAGGTCCGTAGAAATCATCAGCTAGATTACCAGTTTTAAGATCGTTAAATGTAATCATATTTTGAGTAGAGTTATATCCTGGAGAAGGGAGTATCACATGGTATTTTAGATATTCCTTAGAGGTAACTGGATAATAGTAGCTTGCTACGCTATTAATCTCCTCTGTTTCTTCAGTGTTAAAATAAACTTGAAACAATTCTGGTAAGGTTTTTGAATCATATTTGTTTCTTTTCCTAGCATTTCTATAGAGATGAACATTAGATTTGGGATCCTGTAACATAAATTCAAAATCTTTTAATTCTCTGAGGGTTTCTGCTAGTAGTTTTATCTCAACTTCCCATACAGGCGAAATATCTCCATTCAGATAAAATCCTTGTACAGTATGAATGAGAATTTTATTTTTATGTAATATAGAGATAGGTATTCTATATAACTTTGATATTTGTATGTCAGAAACTATTCTATATATCACTAGATCCAGCATGCCCTCCCAATGAGGAAATGCAAAACTTACATTTCTTTTAATTCCAATTCTATTTACATAATTTGGTCTTTTACTCAAATATCTCTGTAATTTGTTATTGAAATGATATTCTATATCCTGTCTTAACCTATCCATGTTTTTCAATATATTTACATAACCATCAAAATCATAGCCAAGGTATTTTGCCCAGGCTGCAAGTATTACACTATAATTGTTTCTAAAATACATTTCAATCTGTAATTCACCTCTTAAAAACCTTGTTTTTGAACTTATATCAAATTTCTCCATTTCCTCCCAGATATTCTCTGGAGTAACTATAAACGGTTCTCTAGGTCTAACTCTAGCATTTATAGAGTTATTCATGTTCTAATTTTTCCAAAAAATACTTTTTAAATCAAAACTATTATTAATTTACTTTTTTGCTATCCTTAGACCCTAGGTTTTTAAGTAGTTCTCTACCGATCTCCTCCTCTTTACCCTCTAACTCTTTAAATATTTTTTCCAACTGATCTCTGGCCTTATTTATAACAATTCTATAATCTTGCTCTCCTTCTTGTACTTTTTCCAATTCTTCCTCTAATGCTCTAGTAAAACTTTCACTGAATAGATCAGGAACATAGTTATATAGAACATTCTTAATAACTCTACCTAATTCCGTAACATAGATTTTTCCCTTTTCCTGGTATATGTAACCTCTGCTAAAAAGAGTCTGAATAATTGCCGCTCTAGTAGCTTTAGTACCTAACTTTAGCTCTTCTAATCTGGACAGTATAGATACTTGATTATATCTAGAAGGCGGTTTAGTTTTGGATTTTCTAATTCTATAGTTTACTTCATATAAACCCGGATCAATAGATACTTCTTGGATATCTATTTTAGTATAAGGAAAAATTTCAAGATATCCTTGATCTTTTATAACTATTGATTTTGTTGTAAATATATCTCCTACATCTAATCTATATTCGCGTATTTCTAAAATCATAGGATCGGAGAGAGTTGCTAAGAAGGTTCTCACTATTATATCATATATCTTAGCCTCATCAGTAGTGATTTCAGCAGATATCCCTGTAGGATATATTGCAGGATGTGCAGGATCTGTTTTCTTACCTGAAGTTGGGATAAGTCTATCTTTTGATATAATTTTTTGAATATAGCTTTTATGAATATTCAAGGATTCTAGTATTTTACGTATATTAAGATCTGGTGGATATCTCTGAGATGAAGTTCTAGGATAACTTATCATCCCTTTCTCATACAGGGACTGGGCTAAAGACAATGTTTTATTAGGAGGAATTTTATATATATAATAAGCTCTTTCCTGTAGCGTCATTAGATCTGGAGGGTAGATGTATCTTCTCTCTTCATTTATAATAAGTTCAACATTTCCCTCAGTACTGAGATTAGAGATATATCTCTCTGCATCATCTTTAGAATCAAATCTCCTATCATTACTAAACTCCACATCACCAACTGTAGCAACCACACTAAAAATGTCTTTAGGAATAAATCTGTCTATATCATCATCTCTCTGAATTAATAGATTTAAAGAAGGGGCCTGCACTCTACCAATGCTTAATATATCCAAACCAGTATTCTTCACTGCTCTTAGACTTGCCATCAGAAATCTGGACAGATTAATTCCATAATACCAATCTACAATATGTCTTGCCTCTCCCGCATAAGCATTTGAATAATCAAAATCAATCAGATTATTCCAGGATCTATTGAGTTCAGAGTAAGTTATTGATGAGAATTTCATTCTTAAAATATCTCTATCTCTTCCTAGAGCATATCTAGCGATGTTGTATCCAATTAAACTTCCTTCTATATCAAAATCTGTAGCAACTATCACTCTATTTGCATTCTCTCTTAGCATCTCCGCTAACTCTATGTATGGTTTAGTATGCATAAGGTCTCTATCAACTTGATAAGCAGGTTTCCATGATATATCGAAAACAGGGTATCTCCAGTTCCTATCAATCTGATCTAGTTGATAAACATGTCCTACTCCAGAAATAACCGCAATATCATCAGATCTAAAATATCCTATGTTCTTGTATCGAATGTATTTTACATTCCTGAATATTGATGCAATTTTCCTAGCAACGTTAGGCTTTTCAGCGATTATAATATCCACAACCTATTATAGAATCAAATCGTTTAAAAATCTATGGATATATTAAAACATGAAAATAGCTATATCTGGATATGTTGGTGTTGGTAAGACTACATTAGCGTATGAATTAAGTAAGTATATACTAAATAGATATGGTATTAAGATAGAGCTGATAATACCATCATTCAAAGACATAGCTGCCTCTATGGGAATAACTCTTGAGCAGTTTCAGGAGATGGCAAAGAACAATCCTAATATAGATAAGGAGTTTGATAGATATATAAAGGAGGAGGTGAAAAAACACAAGCATGCTATAATTGCAACATGGCTTGCAGTATGGACTATCCAGGATGCAGATCTGAAAATATTCTTAACAACTGATTTTGAAGAGAGGGTTAGAAGAATTATGAATAGAGATAATATGGATTACGAAGCTGCTAGGAAGCATATTCTATTAAGAGATAGACAGAACTATGAGAGGTACTTAGATGTGTATGGAATCGATATCAGCAGACCTTTTGATGTAGCTCACCTAATAATAAATACAACCTATTTTAGTGTTGATGATGAAATAGCTATTATAGAAACAGCTTTGAGGAGAAAAGGTCTGTTGTAATGGATGGGTTTATAATAGTTGACAAACCAACCAATATCATATCACACGATCTGACTGCTAAGATTGGGAGATTATATAATAGTAGAGCTGGGCACTCTGGCACTCTGGATCCAAACGTAGGAGGTCTGATGATTATAGGCTTAGGTAGATACACCAGATTGCTAAGATTTTTTACCAGACTTGATAAGACATATGTATGTTTGGCAAAATTCAGAAAGCCGGTAGATGAGATTGTTGTTAGAGAATTGATGTCAAAACTGGGTAAGAATCTTCAGATTCCACCCTTACAGAGTGCTGTTGCTAAACGACCTAGATACAGGAATGTTTATGAATTGGAGATTCTAGAAATCTTTGGAAATAGAATTCTGTTCAGAGCTAGAGTTGAATCCGGATTCTATATGAGAGTACTATGTGAACAGATAGGGGCGGAGATGGAGGATTTAAGAAGGATTGCAATAGGTAGAATTGATGAGAATTATGCGATGAGTGCTTATAGATTATTCAGATCTCCAGAGAGTGCTAGAATTTACAATATCGAAGAATTATTTCCGTATCTGAATATGGATAGATTGGATGTTGATATAAATATTTATAATAAGATAAAGAATGGAGCTCGAATAGATATTAAGCTCAAGAATTATACCGGTATGTTCTTTGAAAATAGATTGGTAGCTATAATGAACAGAGAATCAAAATACGAGATTGTTCTACACTAATTATTTCTTATTCTTGTTAGAAGGTGTATGTGTAGGTTGCACTGATCCACTTTCAACAACAATGGCATTTACCTGAACAATATCATTAGTATATACATTTCCTCTAAACAGTTTTCTAGCTCTCTCTCCTTTTCTCTTAGCTCTATATCCAACACCTCCTGATACCAATAAGTATTTCTTAACGGGACCTTCAAGATCAGGCCTCATAGGTACTCCTGAAACATCTGAACCCCCAGTTAGCTTGATCTTATAGCCTGGTAAGATTGGAGATATATCTATAATATCACCTATTCTCTTGTTAAGGAATAGATATTCTTTACCATCTACCACTATTCTATAACTCTTACCTGCATTGCTCAGATTTAGTATCATGGTTTATTTTATATATTGCAAACATTTAAATAATCTTCCCCATACCAGCAAATCTCCACCTATTCTGTAGCTTTCTGAAAATTGCAAAATTATCATCTATTGGGGTAATTGGTTTCTTCAGAACTATTGTTACCACTTTCTTAGATATGTTCTTTACAATTGCCTGAGTTGATATTGATAGGCTATTGATGATTATATTCTCCCCTATTATTAGAGGGGGATTGTTTATATCATGTCTTGGGATTAGGTCTATCTTGGCTTTTATCTCTCGAATTGGTTGGGATAGCTGACCTGGTTTAGATATTATATTTCCAGCAAGCAAATCCTCTCTAGTTATTGAAGGATCTAGAGTTGTACCAAAAGCCACCAAACCACTATTCCTATCAGCTACCTCTAGACTCTCATTCTCCCTGTGTATACTGGTAATTTTTGTAATTATTGGTTTATAATTTTGTAATTTTTCTATATACCTTCCAGGCGAAATCTCTATAGTATCTCCAACTCTAAACACACCATCTAGAACTGCTCCTCCAATCACACCCCCATGCATATTCTGAACATCAGTTCCAGGCCTGTTCACATCAAAACTCCTCACAGCTAAAGCTAAATCATTCACTCTAAAAGATCTAGATCGCTGTGGAATTTTAACTAATTCCTCAAGCAAATATTCTAAATTTAATTTATAGGTAGAGGATATGGGGATGATAGGGGCGTTCTCAGCCACCGTACCTTTAACAAATTCCTTAATCTCCTGATAATTCTTCAGTGCCTGTTCTTTGCTTACTGTGTCAACTTTGGTCTGAACTATTACTATATTTTTCATACCTAAATAATTTAACATATACAAATGTTCTCTGGTCTGAGGCTGTGGGCAAGGTTCATTTGCTGCGATAACAAAGATAGCTCCATCTAATAGAGCTATCCCAGATACAGCTACAGCTAATAATGATTCATGTCCTGGAGCATCAACTATAGAGATTCCTTTAATAGGTTTAGCTCCATCCACAGGGGTATTGTAGTATTTTCCATCTTTTTCATAGATTATAAACTCTGCATGTCCTAGTCTTATGGTAATGCCCCTCTTTATTTCTTCACTATGACGATCTGTTCTCACTCCTGTTAGCGCAGTAGTTAAAGTAGATTTACCATGATCAACATGTCCAAAAGTACCGATATTTATGAATTCCATCAATTTCATAAATGATTATATATTTAAATCAATTTCTCTGTATATCAACATGGCTTTAGTTCAAAAAGATAAGGATATCATAAGCATACTAAATCTAGAGATAAAGAAAATTCATAGATCAAACAGAGAGCTATCTACATTATTTAATCTGTTTGAAAATATCAATAAGGAACAGTTTCACTAGCGATTATTTTATTATCTTTGAATAATTCAAATTTTATAAAATTCATATTTATCTCTAAGATCCCAAATGAATAGGTCATACTGAAACTACCTGGATTGAAGATTAATCTATTTGATTCGTTGATTAAAATAGGGATATGAGTATGACCTGAGATGAATATATTTGCATCCAGAGATTTCATCATATTAAATATTTTTTCTCTATCACCTCTTGGCCTTATAATATCTCCATGTGTTATCAAAATTCTATTAATTCCTATATCAACTATCACAATTCTAGGTGCAATAAATTCATCTATATTTCCTTTTACCACGATATATTCTTCTGGATTAAATTCATCTATCACATCATCATAGGAGGTAAGGTCTCCAGTGAATATTATTTTGTTGGTATTGAATTCTCTAAATGATCTTAACATGTGTTCAGGAATTCTATCAATTCTATCTGGGTAATGTATATCCCCTAAAACTCCTATTCTGTCACCTGGTTGAAACCTCATACATTTATTGTATTCAAACAGGATTTTAAATGTTTCTATATAATAATAATATTATGGAGAAACAAATAGATAATGAGATCAAAATAGACGAAAGTAGGATAGCACAGGAGATAGCACAGGAATTGAAAAACATAAATCCTAATAATGTAGATCGTGAACTTTTAAAGAAAATTTTAGGACTTCTTGAAGATAAAAATTACCCCAGTTCCTCAAATGAAAGTCAAATAAAAATAAATGATGTAAAACCATTTCAGGATAATAAAATTAATATTAATGAACTATTGTACAACGAATACCTATCTAGAATGAAAGTAGGGGGAAGTAACCTATTAGATCGTATAACAAGATTTCAAGTGTTGTTTAATTCTCTAAATATATCACATTTACTAATGGAGAAGGGTTTACATATCGATCATGAAGCATATAAAACAACATATCATCTTGCAAAGCAGACTCTAGAGAACTGGCAAGGGTCTTTGGAGGATTTCTTCAAATTGATGTTAGGAGAGGAATTTGGAAAAATGGCCCATATGTTATACCAACGCTCGCCAAGAGTTTCCATACCTAGATATATAGCTACAATTGCATTTCTTATGAATGAAATGCTTAAAGATGCAAATTCGCCGGAGGATGTGCTAAAGAATTTGGATAGGATGATTAAAGATCTTATGGAAGAAAAATACAAATTTGTACCTGAAATATAAAACTACCTACTTATAAAAGAGTTATAATTATCTAGAATCAATTCAACAACTCTATCTAGGTTTTGTCCAGATACCTCTGCAATAAATTTATAACTCTCGATAACTCTATCGGGCGAATCTGTTACATATGGGGAATCTGTCTCGCATAGTAAATGTGATGTATTATACTTTATAGCATGTTTTCTGACAGATGACGGTTTTGGAGGTATGGATATATACCATCCTCTATCTATTATTGTTCTGTAGTGATTTAGATTTCCGGAAAAGAAATGGAATATTACTCTTTTAAGATTATATGAAGACATTATATTTAGAATATCCTCATATGCATCTCTGCAGTGTATTTCAACAATTCCATTCATCTTCTCTGCGATTCTCAATTGATGTTCAAATACTTCTCTCTGAGCTTTTCTTTCTGAATCCTCTCTGATCCAATAATAATCCAATCCGATCTCCCCCACCCCTAATTTACCACTAATATATTGTTCTAGATCGTATTGATATTCTTTGTAATTCTGAGGAGCAATCCCAACCAGATCAGATTTATGAAAATTATTATATGAATAGGCAACTTTGATAGTTTTCACATTTCCCTGATAATCATAATCATGGGTGTGTACATCTATTAAATCTTTCATGCTTATATAGATATATGAACACTATTTTAAATCTAATAACCAGGAACATTCCAAAGAACAAGGAATTAGGAATAGCTTTCTCAGGAGGAATAGACAGTTCTTTACTATCAATTCTGTCTAGAATGAATGGAAATCGGGTTACACTATACACTCTAGCCTTACATCCAAACTCCACTGATCTGGAATACAGTAGAAGATTCTCCTTGGATTTAGGATTTGATTTAGTAGAAGTAAAAGCTGATGATACAGCTATATTATTTGATAAATGGAATCGATTAATAGGTAGGGTAAAAGCTGAGGTAATGGTTGGGGCAGAAATAGTAATAAGAGCAGTTAGAGAGAGAATTATAATATTTGGTAGTGGTAGTGAAGAGATATTCGCAGGTTATGATAGACACCTCAAATCTGAAAATCTTAAGAATCTATTGAGAGAGGAATTTGAGCAGTTGGAGCATAATGAAATCAAGCACATTAGATCAGTTGCCAATCAATATGGTAAAGAGGCATTATTTCCCTTCTATAATCGGGAACTATTTGATTATGTAATGATGAATTATTCTGAGGAGGATCTATTAAGAGACAAGATTAGGAAAAAATGGGTACTTAGAGATGCAGCTAAAGAGCTATTGCCCAATTATATATTAGACAGACCTAAAAAGGCATTGCAATATGGTAGTGGTATAAATAGAATCATTTCGAAGTATCTCTCTTCAGATTCTCAA
>JAVYLQ010000018.1:0-11233 GCA_038740615.1 Candidatus Anstonellales archaeon
ATAATACTCAAGTATCATTCTCTTGAATTCATGTTCATATTGATGTAAATCCTGATCCAACATTATAGATACGGTTACTCTGTTCAGATCCTTGAGTTCTGCCTTTTCAATCTCAACAATATCCCCTGATGATACATTCAGATTCTTTCTGAAAACTCCATCTAGAGCTATCTGGTCAGGATCTATTCTCATTGGCCATGCAATTCCATGAGTTATCTGATTACCCTTTGTAACTCTTATAATTTCACCTGGGTGGATCTCCAAGCCATCCATAGTCTTCTTGTTCAGACCTATCAACATCCTACCCATATAACTCTTATCTGCCATTACCACTTTCAATTCTATTTTCATATTTATCCCCCAATAAAATAGAATAAAATAAGTTTTAAAAGCTTATGGAATTATTCTGAAGTATACTCTCCTGTTGGATTTACCCTTATTCTCCATTTTAACAATCTCTATCTTTCCTATTTCTGATAATTCTCTCACATGAGTTCCCCCATCTGCTTGTATATCCACCCCTTCAATCTCTACGATCCTAACTCGTTCCAATTTTTCTAAAAAATCTCTCTTATATAATTTTACTAAATCCGGTCTATTTAATGCCTCCTCTCTACTAATATAATACACCCTAACTCTAGCGTTTCTAGCTATAATCTCATTAGCTTCTCTTACAGCTCTCTCCATCAGCTCCCTATCAAAATCCTCTATATTAAAATCAAACCTGGATATATCCTCATCTAATTGATTTCCAGTAATCATTGCCCCATATTTGCCATACATAACTCCACCAGCCAGCACATGTGCTGCAGTATGCATTCTCATTAACCTATATCTTCTTTCCCAGTCAATAACCATTCTAACTCTACCTTCTGTCACAGATCCTTCTACTACATGTATTACATCATTCCCTTCCTTGTATACATCTATTACTCTGGCACTACCAATATACCCTGTATCATTAGGTTGCCCACCACCTCTGGGATAGAATATAGTTCTATCTAGTATCACATGATTGCCCTCTACTCTAATAACCTGGCCTTCTAGTTCTCTAATATAGCTATCATCTAGATAAACGAGTTCAGTCATGCAATCAATATCTTTAGATATCTTTTTATTCACTACAGAAAAAAATTTTAGAGATCTTCCCAGATAGGTTCATATAACGGTATATACAATCCCTACCACTAGGATGCGTATCTATGAGTATCGTTCTACCTAAGTACTCCATACTATCAGAACCAGATATAGTGTATGAATTCTGTTCTATGTATCTCTGACTAGCTTCCAATAATAGTAATTTGATCTTCAGATGTTCCTGCCTTCTGATTTCAAACTCAGTATATCCGATGTAATAGTAATAAATAATATATAAGACATTCAAGATAATCGTGAAAATTAGCAGAGTTTCAACAATCCTCATCTAACTCTAGAACCCCATATTTATTCTTCTTAAAGACTCTAGCTATATTCCTTACTTGCTCTAGATATATATCACCATAAACTCTATTCATACAGGAACTATAGTAATATCTAAACTCTAGTAGATCCAGATCAGATTTGTAGGAAAACAACTTGAGTTCAATTAGAATTATTAGAAGGGATATGAGTATTAGATATTCTACAACCTCATATATCAGCATATCTAGCTCTAGATCTTATTTCGTGAATTCTTGCAATCACAGCAGGATCCGGATGATAAGATTCTAGTATCACATCTTCGTAATCCACTGCTTGCGATATAGCTACTAATATATCACTAGCTATATCCTCTAGTTTCTTACTGTAAAAACTCAAACCGAAATCTATAATATAATATCTCTCCCCATCGTAGAGAATGTTATAAACTGATAGATCATAATGAATTATACCATTATCATGGAGTTTCCTAAGCATCTTGCCAATGTATAATGCAATTTCCCTATCCAGCTCTGGGTTATCCCCATCTATATATTCCATCTCAAATTGATATGTGGATTTTGATATAGGTCTAGGTACATTCATCTCCCCATATAGTTTCCTAAGAATATTATATTCAGTAGTGGTCCTAATCTTCCTTAACTTCTCATCCAGATCAATTTCCATATACTCCCTCCTAACCCTATCTTTTATCACTACATTCCTGGATCTATCTAAGTATATATAACTTTCACTTCCTCTTGCCAATAATTCCACTAATTTCACCTCTTAACTCATCCAGACGATAGTGAGATATAATCATCTGAAACATCTCCCTATCTTTACCACTCAATTCTGGATCCTTACCAGCTATGTACAGTGTTATAATACTGGCTATCATCTCTGAGATATTGGTATGTGGATGTCCTACTTTTGTATCGAAATATTTGCTCTCTGCGAATCTATGTGGATTTCTATATAAGTATAATGAAGCTTCTAACACATTATGGTTGTTAAACATTGATATTACGTGAGAGAATTCATGCAACAATTCCATAAACCTATCCTTATTACCTACTACCATCCTATTATCATTCAATATAACGCTAGGTATTGGAAGATCTACTAGTATCACGTCAAAAGGCAATAATTTGAATCTAGTATCAGAAGCAAGTTTGCTTATATGCTTATCTAGTGCTGTTAACAATCTATGTACATCCTCAGATCTCTCTGATTCCGCTATCAATCTAAAATTGCTGTATTGATATTCGTAATATCTTTCTCTGACTCTAAATGTACGTCGAATATTATTCTTAACAATCATATAATGGCTGTTTGGAGCAGAGAATGGTAAGAAGGATTTTCCACTAAGATTAAAAGGAGCTCTAGATTCCATGATTATAACGTTATTTGAATAGCTATTCCAATCCCCCTTCTCCTTCTTGAATAGAATACTAGATCCACTAGTTATTAATCCTAATAGATAATTTCGATTATCTCTCCTTGGATAAGTATACTCAATAACAAGTCCGGTAGCTCTCTCATCGATTACCTTTATCTCAGGTATTCTGTAAGATGAATTGATCACTACTATCAATCCTGCTATAACTGCAGCTCCAGATCCTACCAATACTTGATTTGTAATCATGAGTATTAATTGGATTTATGATTTTAAAAACTTCCTTCCTATATGGAATTCATGCTATTTGTAACTTCTAACATACATAAATTCAATGAGGCCAAACATATTATCCCATCTCTACAAATGCACAGGATGGATCTCAATGAGCCCCAAGATACTATAGATGTAATCGCCA
Source organism: Candidatus Anstonellales archaeon (assembly GCA_038740615.1). GTDB lineage: Archaea > Micrarchaeota > Micrarchaeia > Anstonellales > J096 > JAADEL01. Next base: position 3,216 of record JAVYLQ010000018.1, read on the forward strand.
TGACAAAGGCATTACAGGCATATTCTAAACTCAAACAACCTCTCGTTGTAGAGGATACTGGATTGTTTCTGAATGCACTATCTGGATTTCCGGGTGAGTATAGTGTTTGGTTACACAAACGATTAGGATGCAAAGGGGTGTTAGATCTATTAAGAGATAAGCAGGACAGATCTGGTAGAATGGTTACTGTGGTAGCATATGCTGATGATAGCGGGATAAGATTATTCAGAGGAGTTCTAGAGGTTGAGATATCTGATAGAGAGAGGGGGGAAGGATTTGGATTTGATCCTATACTGATACCAAAAGGACAATCATTCACTCTTGCAGAGAGACCTGATTTCAAACTAGATTACTCTCATAGAGCATTAGCTTTCAAACAGCTGAAGAGATATGTTTTTAAAAAATAAATCATGTTATGAGTAGGATGAAAGTTATAAACAGAGCTGTTCTAAGTCCCCAATATCTCCCATCAAATCTACCATACCGAGAGAAAGAGATAGAGATTATATCCAAGTATCTTGAGAGATTTGATCAGGGAGAACAGATGCCAAACATAATCATATATGGTCCCACCGGTTCTGGTAAAACATCTGTTATAAAGTATATAATCAGGCATCGATCATTTAAGAATATCGATGTAGTCTACCTAAATGCTCGACTCTATAACACTTCTTATAAGATCCTATCTAAGGTTACCGAGGATGAGGAAAAATTAGGATATCCTATATCCTATTTCATAGCTAGATTGAAGAACAGATCAAAAAATCTTGTTCTAGTAATAGATGAGGCTGATTTTGTCAGAGATATTGATGATCTACTATATACCCTCTCCAGAATAGATGATGGGTTCAATATAGCTATAGCTATGATTCTGATCACTAACTCAATACAGTTAAAATCTAAATTAGATCCAAGAACACTATCATCTCTTAATGATATAGAGCTATTCTTTAAACCATATTCTGCCGAACAGTTAAAAGATATACTCAAGACTAGAGTTGAGATGGCTATCGATGGAGAATATGATATAGGAGCCATAGCCAAGATAGCTGCATTAGCAACAGCTGAGAGTGGTGATGCAAGATACGCACTCAAGTTGCTATCTAGAGCACTAGAGATCTGTGAAACTGAGAATGCAAACAAATTAACAATAGATCATGTAGATAGGGCAGTGGATATGATAGAATTTGATGTGGTTGCAGAGGCTATAAGAGCGATGCCTATGAATATACAGATAGTATTATACTCAATAGCTAAGTCACTATCCGGAAAGCAGAAAGATCTCTTTGAATCAACACTCCAGGATATGCTATCCATATCAGAATTATACAATAATTATATAAAAATCTCCGAAAGTGTATTTGGTAGAAAAGCTAAGAGTCTAAAATGGTTTAAACATTATCTATCTGAATTGGAAAATCTGGGATTTATATCTCTTATTGCTGTAAAAACCAAGAGCAGAGAAATTGTATCTTATGTGAGATTGGGAATGAATCACAAAGATATTTTAAAGTATTTTGAGAAATATATTGGGATAAAATGAAATATTTATTCCTGGCACTCATTCTTCTGATCTCAGGTTGTTTGCAACCTGTACAATTTACAAGAGACTGTAGCAAAATTAAGGATGTATCTATAGGCATGAATTGTTATAGAGAACAAGCGTATTATAGAGCAGCTATTGGAGATGTATCCGGAGCTCTTCAGAGTTGTAGAGAAATACAGAAATATCTGTTCTCTTTTGATCATATATCTGTATCTATATATGCATTTGATAAGACCCTAGCGGATCTCACCAGAGTTCTGTTTGTCAGTGATAATTATAACAACTGCATTCTGAATGTAGCAAGATTGGCTAGAGATGAGAGTATATGTAGTAATATGGTTACTACCTCTGATCTAATCAGATTCATACCAGCACTGGCAACATTTATAGATCAAATAATTCCAGTAACAGTTTCCTCAGAAGAGATGTGTAGGATAGATGTGAGATCAATATCAGCAAGATACGGAGTTATAAAACCATTTGATAAATATATAGAATGAAATGCTACTACATATAGATGACAAATACGATAGAAACAATATCTACTTGTTCTATAGAGATCATTATGAAGTGATAAACAAAGATGCATATAGATACTCTTTCAATAGGGGAAATGAACTGAAAAAGATCTGGAAGAGAATGGAAATGGTGGATTTGGTAAGAGTTCCAGATGGAGAGTTTGAAAAATCATTAACTCCAAAAACTAGGTTTATAAATGATAATCGAATGTATCCAGAATACAGATTATCTAATCTAACCAGTATGTCTTTTGATATTGAAACGTATAATCGAGAAGGGTTTCCTGATCCAGATAAGGACAGGATAGTTAGTATAGCATATGTGTATGAGGGGAATGTAGAGGTAATAGCTGAAGATGATGAGCAGGATACAATCACGTCTTTCTTGAATGCAGTTAGAGCATATGACCCAGATATAATAGTAGGATATAACCTAGAGAGATTTGATCTTCCCTATCTAGCTAATAGAGCTAAAAAGTTAGGGATAGATTTCAATATAGCTAGGTATGGATTACCCACCAGAGATCCGATCAACATACCTGGAAGAATTGTGTTTGACGTATATAGATTAGCGATTCTTCTGAGTAGATTTGGGATACTAGATTTAGATGACTTCAGTCTATCTCATGTATACTATAAAATATTTGGGGAGAAGAAATTTGAAATAGATAAGGATATGGTCTGGCATCTTTGGGAAAATGATCGAGATAAGTTATTAGAATATAATAAGAGTGATGCCATAGCTATAGATAGGATCTACAGGAGATTTTTACCTCTGATGTTAGAACTATCTAATCTATCTAGAATGTATCTACAAGATCTGATCAGAGGATATTCAAGTAAAATAGTTGATAACCTCATTGTATCTGAAGGGTATTCTAAATACATCATTCCAGATATCTACCAAGAACATGAAGAGGAGAGTTACGAGGGAGGTTATGTTAAGATGCCTAAGCCTGGATTATATGAGAATATAGCTGTTCTAGATTTTGCAAGTATGTATCCTTCTATTATAATAGCTAATAACATAGATTACTATACTCATTTAGGGGATAAAGATTTTCTGAGCGAACCTTTAGGACTCATTCCAACTACTCTAAAGAGAATTGTTGATGAACGTATGAAGATAAAGAATCTAATCAAACAACAACAGGATAGATCTCTGGAAATAAAATCTCAAGCCCTGAAAATAATTGCAAATTCATTCTATGGTTATATGGCTTATCGTAGATCTAGATTCTACCTCAAGGAAGCCGCAGAGAAGGTTACTGAGATAGGTAGAAATATAATTCTGCAAGTTATAGATATGGCTCAAAGTGCAGGGATGGATGTTATATACGCAGACACTGATTCAATATTTATTATATACAGTACTAAGGAGAAAGTGTTAGAATTTGTGGATATGGTAAACTCAACTTTTCCTACTATGAAAATGGAGATCGAAGGATTCTATAAGAGAGGTATATTTGTGAGTAAGCGAAGTGACGATACTGGTGCAAAGAAGAAATATGCTCTAATAAGAGAAGATGGGAATATAAAAATACGTGGATTCGAATTGGTTAGGAGAGATTGGTGCGAATTGGCAAGAGAATTACAAGAGGAAGTACTAACTAGGATCTTGAGAGATGGTGATGTGGAAGGTGCGGTTAAGAGAGTTAGAGAAACAATTGAGACTCTAAAATATGGGAAAGTAGACCCTCAGAAGCTTGTTATATATACGAAGCTATCTAAAGATATAGATGATTATAAAAATGTTATGCCAGAATTGGTTGCAGCTAAGAAGCTTATGGCTTTAGGGTGGGATAAGAGAAGATTATCTGGAGCAGTTATAAAATACATCATAAGTGCTGGATCTGGAAACATAGCAAGTAGAGCAGAACCTGTAGAGATATTTATAAAAAACAATCTGAAATATGATCCGGATTACTACATAGATCATCAGATACTACCCGCAGTATTGAAGATAATGTCTTCATTAGGTTATGATGAACAGAGATTAAAAAGTAATCTTAAACAGAATACATTAATATGAGATTCTTTACACACAAGAAATCAGTTAGTTTCAGATTAGATGTAGATACATTTTATGTGTATGAAATAGATAGTCGGGGGATTATAGTCGATGATAATTACAAGATTTCTGATCCAGGAGATCATAACATATACATACTAAAAAAATCTAATTGGGCTACTGATAATGCTATTATGGAGATAGCTAAAAACAATAATCTAAGATTTAGAGATATTGGATTTGCTGGGATGAAAGATAAGAGAGCTACTACTTATCAACGTATCTCATCTCAAAAACCTCTTACCATCAAACTGAAAGATATCTCTCTAATATTAGCAGGTAAGGGTAGTAGAATCTCTATGGGAGATCTTTGGGGAAATATGTTCAGAGTTTATACAGGAGCAGATACAGCTAAGATAGCACAGGGGATTAGAGATACTTCTGGGAAATTCATGAACTACTTTGGAAGTCAGAGATTTGGTAGAAATGGTATAAATCTGAGAGTAGGTATAGCATTGCTACAAGGTAGGATGTCTGAAGCTTTGGACTTATATCTGTATGAACCCAGAGAGGGAAGTGATATAAGACAGAATGAATTTCCTAAATATCTTAAACATGAGAGAATGATATCTCAACTCAGATCCAAATACGATGATATTAGAGTGTGGAAGATGTTGCCTAGAAACTTCTCTCTGATGTTTATACATTCAGTACAATCATATATATTCAATCAAGAATTGGATATAAGGATTGATATGAATGATTATGCGGACAAATTGAATCTAGTTGGATGGGATACAGAACTAAATAAATATGAGAGAGATATATTAGATGGATTAAATATAGAGCAAGAGATGTTTAGAATGAAGAATCTTAGATTTCTGAATGCCAGAGGAAGTACCAGATCAATGTTCGTTACTCCTAAAGATTTGAATATATATGATAGTTATATTGAATTTTCCCTCCCATCTGGTAGTTATGCCACTGTGTTCTTGGATCAGATGGTGGGAGATATGTATTTAAATCAATATATCTCTATATAAATAGATGAATGACAAATATGTTCAGATGTTAGACAATCTGTATTCTAAACTAGGTAATAAGAGATCTTCAGGAAACAGATTTGAGATTCCAAAAGTTGAAATAGTCTATCAAGGATCTATAACTATCTGGAAGAATTTTAATAGATTCGTAGAATTGTTTAGAAGAGATAGAGATTTTATGATCAGATTTTTTAAGAGAGAATTGGGAGCTCCTATAGATGATAAAGGTGAGGAACTACTGATACATAGGAGAGTTCCCATACACAATCTAGAGATCAAAGTTAATTCATTTTTTGAATTATACGTCAGATGTAATGAATGTAAGGGTCCAGATACACATATTGTAGAGAAGGATGGCCTAAAACTATTGGTTTGTGAAATATGTGGTGCATCTAGGGTGATAAGATGAAAGATCAGGAGTTTGATGCTAAAGATATAAGAATGCCGCAGAACGGAGAGTTATTCGCTGTGGTAATATCTGAAATGGGGGGAGCTAGAATGTTGTGTCACTGTCAAGATGGTAAAGAGAGAATATGCAGAATTCCCGGTAGAATGAAGAGTAAATTTTGGGTAAAAGAAGGAGATTTAGTATTGGTGAAACCGTGGGATGTGCAGGGTGATGAAAGAGGAGATATAGTTTGGCAATACAAAGCTATTGAAGTCCAATACCTAAAAGATAAGGGTGTTCTAGAGGGACTACCTATATGAAGCTATATGATAGCTATGATAAAACTCTAAAGCCTTTTATACCAAACACTCCGAATAGAGTTATAATGTATGTATGTGGGTTAACTCCTTATGATGATGCACATCTCGGACATGCTAGAACTTATATATCTTTTGATATTCTCAAGAGATACCTAATATCCAAAGGTTATGAAGTCTTTCACATTCAGAATATAACAGATATCGATGATAAGCTTATCAATAGAGCTAAGGAGACTGGTGAGGATCCTATAAGAATAGCCGATCACTATCATAACAGAGCTCTAGAACTGTTCAATGCTCTAAACATTATACCTGCAGATGTGTATCCAAAGGTGTCAGAACATCTATCTGAAATAGAAACAATAGTACAGGCTCTAATGGATAAAGGTTATGCATATAGAACCAGAACTGGAATATACTTTGATATTTCTAAATTTGATAGATATGGTAAGCTATCCAATCAATCCATACAAGAGATAGATAAGCATAGAATAGAGCCAGATCCCACTAAAAGAAATGTTAGTGATTTCGCTCTGTGGAAGTATACTGATGATTATACCTGGGATTCTAAATTCGGAAGAGGGAGACCAGGGTGGCATATAGAGTGTAGCGCTATGGCTCTAAAGTACTCACAAGGAGCTACATTAGATATTCATGGTGGAGCTAGAGATCTAATATTCCCTCATCATGAGAATGAAATTGCACAGAGCGAATGTTACACAGGAAGGAAATTTGCTAATTTCTGGATACACACTGGATTTCTAACTGTGAATGGGGAGAAAATGAGTAAGAGTCTGAAGAATTTTGTAACTATTAGAGATGTCCTATCTAGACATGATCCTATGGCTGTTAGGATGATGTTTGCTAGTGTTAAATATTCAAGTCCAATTGACTATTCAGAGGAAGCTATACAACAAGCCTATCAAAATTACAACACTCTGGTACAGTTCTACAATAGAATAAAGTCAACTGAGCCCTCTGATATAAACAATACAGATAATAAAAACTTTCTAGTGAATTCAATACGAGAGTTCTATAATAACATGGATAATGATCTGAATACACCTGGAGCTATGGGCATTCTGTTTAGCATAATAAACTATTTCAATACTCATCCAGTTGATAGAATCTCTAAACATCTAATACTGAATTTCATAAACCAAATATCATTCATATTTGGACTTGAGCTCAAAGATGATTCCAAAAAGAAGTTAGATAGATTGTTAGAATCTCTAGGTAATTACAGAGCTGAGCTTAGAAAAACCAAGAGATATGATGAATCAGATAGACTTAGGGAAGTGATACAGAAAGCTGATATAAAAGTATATGATAGGACTGATGGTAGTGAATATATCTATTGACAGTATGTATTGTATAAACTTATCTCATCCATTTTTCTCATAACTGAGTACATAATTATCAAAAATGATATTGGTACTAAGAGAGATATAAAACTACCTAGAACAGATGATAATACTCCTGCACTAGCTATCATCGGAACAGTACAACCTAAACAGGATATACCAGAAGCTAGAGTTGCCGTTAAGGGAACAGATAATTTAGCTCTTGTAGAGTTGCATGTGCTTAATATTATATATACCCCTATAGCTATTGGAATTATCAGTTGAAATATCATCCTGATAGGATCCTGGAGTAACATGTAAATATGGAAATTCAATCTATCTATTAGCGATATATTCAACTGGAATGTGGTGATATAAGCTATTATAATATGATAAGCGATAAATATCATGATTATAATCATCAAATACTTTGGTTTAGAGATTAGATTTGATATGATCTTTACATATTGTGAGTTCATCATTATAGTATATCTCTAAAAAATATTTAAAAAATTAATTTTTGTGAACAATATCATATCATAAATTCTATACGGGCCTGGTGGGATTTGAACCCACGACCTACGGCTTAGAAGGCCGTCGCTCTATCCAAGCTGAGCTACAGGCCCTGTTTCTATTTAGATACGGGATAAATATTTAAAAACCTCACTAAAATTCCTGGACTATTTTCTAACTATTACCCACATCCCTTTAATCTCTACCTTATCCACTGGCAAATCTGTTACCACTATCCCATTTTCATCAGATTGGAATTCTTTATCCAGAATTCTCACTGTTACTCCCTTAACAGGTTTATTGAATAGATTCTTTAGTAATATCATATTCCTCTCA
>JAVYLQ010000019.1:0-10974 GCA_038740615.1 Candidatus Anstonellales archaeon
CAAAATAATTCAGGATCAATATGATGAGAAAGAAACTAGAATTTATCCGAGTTTTCTTTTTAGATACCCTCTATTAATAGCAACATATGATGGCCCTCTATATAAATTTTTAAAGAGTCTCTATCAGTTTTAATAATTCCTCATCGTAGTAGACATTTTTCAATATTCTGATTACATTATCACGATCCAATCTTTCTGGCCATTTATTATTTTTAAAAATATAATCTTTCAATCTCTTCATAGCTCCCTCTACAGCTTCTCTTGTTTGCTGATTCTTGTATCTTATATCTTTGAAATTATTGAGAATATTTATATCCGTCTCATCGAGATTGTGTGGTTGAGATGATTTGTGAGCATTATTATCATATACTCTAGAATTTATTATAGGTTTTTCAACAATAATATCTGGATTAGTTCTTCTTAGAATCCTCTCTGCCATTGTTATATTATATATGCAAAACTCTTTTTAAATTCATCTGAATAGAATACTTACAAAAATAAGCATAATGAGACCAAACGATAGTATTTTGAGTAAAATTCTTCCCCTATCCTTGAGAATAGTTTCTACTACTTGCCCCCCGTCTATAAAGTACACTGGAAACATATTAGTTATTGATATTATCAGATTCAATGTGAATAGCATGAATAATAAATTGTATAAAAAGTCTAGAAATGGATTATCATAGATTCTGAATATGGAATTTGAGGGCAGAGGTGAATACTTCACATACCTGTTCAATTGGAAATCTCCATAATTTGTCTCTAGAATAGAATCATTATTGAGAAATGCTGCCGTACACGGCACACCATCTATTTTCTTAATAATTACATATTTATCTGGAATTACATCATTACTTATACAGGCCCCTACTACAGAGAAGGGTTCAGTTAATATTAGAAATATCCATAGAACTAAGAAAAAGATCATGCTGAAAAACAAATTTACTCCTACTCCAGCTAATAATATATCTGTTTTCTTGGAGCTCTCTGTTAAGTTCTTGAACTGATCATCATCAGGCTCTACAAAAGCTCCTACAGGAATTGCCCCGTATGTTATTAATCCTGTACTCCTAATAGGTATATTGTATTTCATAGCAATAACAGCATGAGCAAGTTCGTGTACTATCATAACAAACCCTAGAGCAAATATAGATTCAAGAAATGGTAAGGTAATGCCTGGAATTAGAGGAGTTACTATAGTGGTACTCACCTGCCCTTCTAATGATATTTCTCTCCATAGTCTTAAGAATCCGTTCAGTAGAGAGAATACAAACCAACCTACCACTCCACTCAACAATAATATAAGAGATGATAGAGAAATAGGTGGAGAGTAGGAAGGGTTATTGGTAATTACAAATTTGGATAGAGCAATTTGATACATTATAGCTATTATAAACAGTAACATGATCGATGTTAAATAGGTTAATATTCTATGTTTATACTTTTGTGGAAAGAGAAAAATTCCTAGAAACCCAAACATAACATGGAAGGCAATTCTTGAGAGAAATGTTATAAATTCGCTCAACCATATGAAATCTTTTATTATATTGTTAAACCTGACTGTTCTAACCATGTTAAATAATCCCATTACTGGTTCAGCTCTATAGAATATATACAGAGAATATGCTGATAAGAACCCCCATATTCCTAATAGGATTAGGGCTAATAGAGAGGAGATTGATAAATCGATTAGAATTTTGATAAGTATTGATGTAGCTAGAAAGATCGCTATATATCCAACCATTCTCCAACGCCTATTGATCTAGCATCATAGCCCAGCTCAGACCTCAATTCTTCCTCAAATATTTCGCTAGAATCAGAATGAACCAGAATGATCTTTTCAGGCTGAACTCTATCTATAAAGTTGAGTATATCCTCCCTATCAGCATGTGCAGATAGGCTAAAATTATAAACTGGTAAATCCACTTTCAACTCCACATCATTCAATTTGATTTTACCAAAATTTATCAATCTATATCCATTACTCTGTTTAACCTGATATCCTGTAAGAATTATTCTGGATTTTCTATTCAAGTTAAATACATAGTAGAGTGCAGGTCCTCCCTCTAACATACCTGAGGAGGATATTATTATAGCTGGTTCATCTGTGATTTTGGATCTCTTCCTATTATTCTCTACTTCCTCTATACTATTCAATTTAGATATGAATTTAGAATCATTCAGTTCATTGTAGTATGCTTTATAGACTCTATTAATCTTCTTGCCAAGGCCATCAACATATATAGGAACTCTGTTCTTATATCTCTCAACTAATATAGATATTAATTCCTGAGTTCTCCCTAGAGAGAATGCAGGAAATAGAGCTACACCACCATTGTCTAGGGTCTGATCAACTACTTCATATATTCTATCAATCTGACTTTTTCTATCTGGATGGTTTTGATACCAATAAGTAGATTCTATTATCAGAACATCTGCATCAGGGGGATTATCAGCTTTTCTTAATAGCTCAGTATTTTTGTATTTGAAATCTCCTGTATAAAGTATTGTTCTATCCTTTATTTCTATGTTTATCATTGCTGCCCCCAACAAATGTCCTGCATATAGTGCCATGAATCGGATTCCATAAGATGAATTCCATAGGTTATAATCTAGCAGTTCTGCTCTTCTCAATATTGTTTTAATATCTCTGACTGAGTAATCTGGTTTTCTATTGTTTAGTTTAGCTACTTTTATAGCATCTATCCACATATGCTCTGATTCTAACAGAGTAGGTTTGGTTAGAAAAAGGGGGATTTTAGATGCTAGTGCAGGTACATATCCAGAATGATCCATATGTGCATGAGATAATATGAGGAATTTTAGATTATCCTGAACGACAGGATATTCTATACTCCTATCCTCTAGAACCTTTATACCTGCATCTAGACCAAACCTCAATCCATTATAATCTACTACAAAATGGGATCTCCCCACTTCTCTTCCAGCACCTCCACAGAACAATTTCATATTATACACCTTCAGCTTTGGGTCTTTTCCTCACCATAATCAGATTCATCCGATTTTCATCACACCGGAATTATATAGGATGTTTTTTTTATTTAAACTAATCCTTAAAAACCCTTTTCTTGATCTTCTCATTTTGAAAGCCTTCTATTCTTTTTATAGCTTCGTCAACGAATGGCTCGGGATCATCTATAGCATCCAGTGAGAACTCACTCAATTTGATATCAGTTGCTGCAGTAGAAATTATTACTTGTCCTACTCCAAGTAATCTGTGTATTATATCATATCTAATAGCAATATTCTGGATTTTAACATATGGGATTCTCTCTATTCTCTTCCTTATAATCCCATATTCTATTATTAGATTGTGATCGGTAAAGGTATACTTAAAATTCCTCCATTTCAACTCAATATAGATATAGTATATGAAGAGTAATATTGATAGTCCAATTAATCCTAATACGAACATCGTATCGAATATTAAAGAAAGAGGATTTACGAATATGTTGGTTATGAAGCTCAATATTATAAAAATTATCATAATTCCTAGAATACTTAAAACTACATTTAGCATCCATATGATCTTTACTTTAGGAGATAAATTGTAGGCTGTATTTAACTTTATCATTATTATTTGATTTTAATAATATTTTTTTAAACTTTATTCATAATTTCCTCTGCAGTACTGGTAAGTCTAAGTATACTATTTAGTATCTGTCTGGCTCTTATGGAGCTTTCTGAATATATTCTAATTACTAATCTATTCGAATCCAATTCCATATCAAAACCTCCGACCTTGTATATTGGATATAGAAGATTATAAAGGGCCTTAGGATCCTCTCTAAACTCTAGAATTATCAACATTTTAGATCAAACACCTTATAATAGCCTCTATTAGTATCTAATACGACAGCTGTTGGGCACCTATCTACGTAGATACTTTCATTATAATCATATGTCATATTGCCTGGGAATACTGTAAGTGAATATACTTTAACATTAGTATTTAGTTCGAAAATCAATCTACCCTCATCGTATTTTATAGATATTAAGCTCTCTAGCTCTTTTGGTTTTATTATATATTTTGATCCCCAAAGAACCATCATGATAGCTATTATCAACAACCACATCGTAAGTATATATTCCAATCTCATCTTACATCCCTATTATCAGAAACATAATTTCCATAATCAATAGTAAGATTCTTCCACCAGTTATTACCAACAATAGATCTAATCTGTGATTCAACTGGTTTTGCTATTTTTAGAGCTTCCTGAACATGCCTACTTAGAATATACTCTTCCTCATCTAAAACAGCTAGATCTCCAGCAACCCTAATGATCCCTCCTAAGTATCTTAGTCTTAGAGTTAATCCATTAACATCGTCATAGTTCTTAGCTATCATCTTAGAGACTTTTATTATCTCCTGTAGAGCAGAGATATGTGCATGGGGAATTTTACCATCATTAACTATTTCCTGGGCTACAAATTGATATGTTTTGTATATATTCTCCTCATTGATCGGCATCCATGTGTTCAACAGTATTTCATATCCATAACCTGATATTCTATTCCTTAGCGCCGGATGTATACTATCTAGATCAACTACATTAATAGCTCCTACTAATATGAAATCGCATGGTACGTTTTCTACCTTAACCACTGCTCCAGTCCCATGTGTGTTCTTAGCAGCAATAGGAAACTTTTTATCTTGCATAGCTGTTAGCAACCCTCTCTGGATATTAGGTTCCATTGTGGATAGTTCGTCTATATATAGAATTCCTTCATGAGCCTCATGTACTGCACCAGGAACTACTCTCTCATGGTGGGGAGAGCCTAGATCTGGATGGGCTCCATACGGATCATGTTCTACATCACCGAACATCTCAGATTCAGTCTTAGCTACTACCTGAACGAATAGAGGCCTATCAAATGGAACTATTATTTTTCTATCATAATTATCCATATCTATTCTAGATAGGATTGCATCAGGTATGGGAGTATTATCTTTAGGTTTTTGATATTTATAGACTTTATCATCATCAACAAAATATATCTCCATTACATAATCTCCATTATCTAGAATCGTGTTCTTGGTAATGAAATTCCTCTTCTTATCAAACTTATACATAAAAGTAGGATTTCTGGAAGAAGATTTTTTGTTTAGACAGTAAGGACAGATATCCTTACTAGGTTCACTATAACCTCCACATTGTTTGCATCTTATCCCAAGTTTATCGGCTACATCATCAGGGATCATCTCGTAAGGTATTGGTTTTAGGTTGTACTCAAATTGATTTTTCCCATCTCTACGTTCAATTCTTAATATCGGTCTTTGAGGTTTCTTTGGGTTGTACTGGACAGAAATTTGCTCTTTGGGTAGTGGTAGTGCGCTCGCCATTGCCTTTCCTATCATACTCTTACCAATTCCCGGAGGACCTACTAGAAGTATGTGCCTTCTCTGTCTAACGGCCATCTTTACCAATCTTATTGCATTATCCTGTCCAATTATCTTTTGAAACTCATCATTTGGTATCTGTATATCTTTAGTAGAAAATATATCATCGACTGACTTTACAATCATATATCTATAAACAAAATTTCTTTTTTTAAAACTATCATCACTGTATTATGGAGTATCTTATCCCATCATCGTCACACTTAAGATACTTTACAGGATTGGATATAGAACATATTTTTATGTTCCAGAATACAATCTACACTTACGATCTAAACATGAAATTAGTGAAAGCATCTTACAAGGGAAATGTAAAGCATGTACAATACCTATTTGAAGATTTGAAAAACAGAGATATAAAAGCCCCGCTAAAAAATTTAGACGCCAGATTCTATAACAAGATATCTAAGTACGTAAGATCGATTCAAGATTGTACAGATGAGTTCTATCTGATAAGAATGAACAAAGAACCATATGAATTGAATAGGATACGACGGGCTGCCATGAATAGCTTAAGGATTATGTATGATCTAGTAGATGAGATAGATCCTTCGATGACTGAGAAAGAGATAGAGGCCCTACTGAAGATCAGAACTGCAAATCACGAACTATCTTTTAGACCTATTGTAGCTTCGTATAGTAATGCAAAATATCCACATTACTATGCAAGAGATGTTAAGATCGGAGCCGGAGTGATGATAGATTTTGGATTAGAATATAAAGGATACAAAGCAGACATAACTGATTTTGTGATATTCGATAGTGAATATTTACAAGATAAATATAGTAAATTACAGAAAATATTCGAATATATAGTTGATCGATTATCTCCTGGTATGTTAGCCAGCAAATTACACAAAATCTATATAGAGGCGTATAAAAAGTATAATCTCCCTCTACCTCCGCATGCTATAGGTCATGGAATAGGGTTAGATATTCATGAATATCCTATAATATCTGAATCTTCAGATCACGTTCTTATGAATACTATAATCACCATAGAACCAGGTTACTATAATGATAGATATGGTATGAGATATGAGAGAGATGTGATAATATATGATGATGGAATTGAAGTTTTAGATATCTAATACGATCTCTAATCTATTGTTTTCATATTTCAAATCCCAATATGTGGCAGCTTTTATATTAGTACTCCACTGTCCAGGCTCATAGAAGACCTCTAACTTGCATTTAAACTCTTTGAGATCTGTTATTGTATATGATATTGGCCTTACTGATCGTATTTCTAGCTCAGCTATTATCGAATTTACCAATTGTACAAAAAACAGATCAGGATACTCCTCATCAATATGTATTATGAAACTCTCTCCTCTACTCTTCCCTTCTGGAACCCTCAATACATAACCAACTAATTCCTTAACAATAGTATTTAAATCTCCGGAGATCACTAATTTAATATCAGCTGTATGATCTTCAATTCTTAGCATTTCTGTCTCTGAAATATTGATCATATCCAGGCCCTAATACTAAAAATTCTCTGCGTCCAATCTTCTCTACTCTAATAAATTCTCTGTTCATTAGCTCCAAGAATTCTTCTTTAGAGAGTTTTCTAGTGGCCTCTGAACGAGGAATTTTTCCATGAACCTTTATTGCCCCAATTATCTTCAATTGCTTATCAGATAATTCCCTATTCCCATAATACTTAGCAATTCTATCCACATAATTGGGTTTTATCTCCATGATTAGATGATTGTTCTTTACAGTTATCCATAATACAGTATCCTTGTACTTCTCATTCAATCTATCTATGATTTCCTGTATATTTCTATCCTGCAGATTATCCAAAGGTATTCCGTTGGGTTTTAGAAACAACAATCCTTCAATTACTTCATCATCCATCATTCCTCACCTTAACAATCTTAATATCCTCAAAAGGTTTGGATTGATAAAAATCAAGCTTCCCGTCGTTACTAAGAATTAAAAGAGACAGGAAGTTTTCCACTCTATCACCAGGAATATCTGAGAACATAATCTCATCAACAATCATATCCAAAAATCTCTTAAGCTTTATTTCAAAATCTTCTCGATCTGTAATAAACATATGATCAATTGGTTGTGTGTCGATTTGGATCTCAGTATTTACCCTTCTTGTTGAATTGTATCTCTTCATGTATTTTCTTATAATTTTAATCAGATATTTTAGAGATACTGGGATCTTTCTAGCAGGTCTCTTAAGCTCTCTGATTTCCTGAGTGTAATCTATATTGTCAGCAATATCTATATTACTATATTCTGGGATATTTAGCATTAGAGCTCGATATTTAAGAATTATTGCATAAGCAAGTAGCAGATCCCCAGTAATCTTAAAATCTACCTGTTCGATTCTTTCCTTTATCTTCTGAGCTAACAGCTCTAAGTCTAAATCCCATGGATCTAGCCTATTAGTCATTACCAAATCTACTAACACTCTTTTCCAATCCGATCTCTCTATAATTCTCTCTATATCCATATTGATTATATTTACATTCATCTATTTTTAAGTTTATCAGCCGCTGTCGGTCTCATCATAATTCAGAGGTTGTCTATTTCATCAACAGCTTTTAATTAGTGTTATATTATTAAATAGTTATGCTTAGACTCTTAAATGATCTAGTAAAAATACCTACTGTAACTACCAGGGAGGAGATTTTCATTAGCAGTATATTAGAGATCTTGCCGGATAATGCATTAATCGTAGATAAAAATATATTCATCCCAGGAAGATCTAGATTTGTATTTGCAGCACATTATGATACTATTGGTATAGTATTAGAGGATTATTTAAGTAGTGAGATGTATGTTGTTGGTAAAAGAGGATTGATAGATGTTAAAAGAGGTTATATGTTCAGAACATTATCTGATAATGAGGATATCATTGGAATCGCTGCGGATGAAAATACCATACATTTAATCCAACCATCTGAAGAATTACCGGAGTTACAACCTTTCCAATATTATCCAAATATAATCATCACAAATACTAAAATAATCTCTCCAAATCTAGACAATAAGCTTGGAGTTGCTGTTCTACTAGATCTCCTTAGGAATTATGATATCGCTATTCTATTATTAGCTGGAGAGGAACAGGGTACTACTAGATTGTCTAGAGTGAGAAAACATCTAGAAGGGCGTGATATAATATGCGTTGACTCCACATCAGCTATCAATCCACATGATGAGAGAGGTATCGATAGAGTTAGCTACAGGGCTGTGGAGGGAAGAGGTATGGGAAATATTGCTCCAAAAGATCTGGTTGAAACGATTAGAAAGTATATCTCCAGAGAAGCAATATCCTATTCTATTCATCAGATCAGTGATGCTACTACTATGTTTAGATACGGACTTAGAGCAATAAATATCTCCTATCCAGTCAGATATTTACACAGTCCGATGGAAACTGCAGATAGGAACGATATAGATGAATTAGTTGAATTGCTAATTAATATTATACAAGATTCTTAAACATATATCTCCCTACCAGTCTGTATCCTAGCTTTCTATAATACTCTCGAACTCCTACTGCGGAGATTACAGATATGTTTAGATTGTTGTTAATAGCTATCTCCTCAGCTCTGGCCATAAGTTTCTTACCTATGCCTCTATGTTGAACTTTACCCACTTCCCCAATTCTAGTCTCTTTTCCATATACATGTAACTCTCTAACAATCGCAGTATTTTTTATATCATCTACACTCCATTTATTAGGTAATCTCAATCTCAAGAACCCATATATCAACTCTCTATCCAAGCTCTCCATAGATATAAAATACTCTATCCCATCACTAGCCTCATATTTTATCTCATATATCTTTGCTCTATCAGGATTATATTCTAGTTCTCCTTTCCTACCAGCCTCATTAGCTCTTATCTCTTCAAGATGTATTCCAAGCTTTGTAGCGAGGTCTGTGGCTATTTCTCTAATATTCGCTCTCTTTACTCCGGCCTCTATCTTATGAGAGGGTATGTCTCGATTTATCCTTTGGATACGAACATATCTAGGAATGTATCTAAAGATCTTTGCTAATACCTCTGCTGCAGTATCATCATCATATGGTTTATAGAGTCCGGCTCTGTAATCTAGATACAGAGGAGCTCCAGGAACTACTAGAGTCGGATATATTTTCAACATATCTGGTCTAAATCTAGGATCTTCGAACAGAATCTTAAACATCTCGATATCCCTATCAGGATCACTACCAGGTAAACCCAACATCATATGATACAGAATTTTGTATCCTGCATTTTTTAATTCCTTGGTGGACGATATCACTGCATCTAATTTATGTCCTCTCTGTATTTTTTCATAAACATCATCATAAAGCGTCTGTACACCTAATTCTATCTTAGTAGCTCCATAATATAGAAGTTCCTCTATATCATATACATCAGGTCTAGTTTCTATTGTTAATCCAACAACTCTCCTGTCTGCAGTCTCATTGTATCTCTTCGCAGATTCTAGATCTTCAGATATATGATTGTTTACAGCATCATAGATAGATTTTATAAAATACTCCTTATACTCTCTATCCATTTCAAGGAAAGTCCCTCCCATTACAATTACATCTAGCTTTTGAGCATAATGGTTCTGTATTTCATAGTGGTGCAATCTAGTCATCACTTGCTGATAAGGATCATAATTCACGGCTCTAGCCCTTAGTGAAGTAGGCTCATATCCTGTATAGCTCTTTGGAGCTATTGAGGAAGCAGGGCAGTAGCTACATTTCCATCGGCAAGATCCCTGAGGTTTTACCATCACAGCTACAGGTGCAACTCCAGATAGAGTTCTTGAGGGTTTTCTGAACAGTAAGTCTCTGTATCTATCTCTTAGAACACTATACAATTCAGAATTCTTAGGTATCCTATCTATCTTGGTTTCACTAGCTGCTAATCTCTTCGCCCTATCTATATCACCGTAAAGCTCTAAATACTTTATAACTGCTCTTATAAACTCACTATTCATCCTGTTTTTTAATATTTATATTTAAATTTAAAATTTTGTATAAAATAATTCCAATAATAGCTGCTGTAATTAGAATTTTTACCAACACGTTACCTGTCCAAAAACTCCCATTGATCCATAAGTGTATAATTAATACAGCAGCAGCTAAGTAACTAAGAACTCTATGGATCGACTTCCACATTCTACCCAATCTCCTGATAATTACATCATAAGAAGTAATAGCCAATATCATTAGAGATGTGAAAGCTATCATTCCAGCAAACAATCCAGGGAATCTTGGATTGTTCAGAATTGCAGAGATATTAAAATTGAAATAATTTAATTGAACCAATATTACATGTATCAGAGCAAATACAAAAACATTCAATCCAATCCACTTTCTGTTGGATAATAGAGATGAAGTTAGAGTGGAGGGGAATTTGGAGTAAAGTATTGGTATTATCAATACAAATATCAATCCTAACAGAGAGACTGTTCCAAAGCTTGATATGAGAAATTTTGTTCGCTGTAGATTATTTTCTATAAGTATTGAACTAGCTAGTATCATTATAATTATAAACAATCCTATGCCAAGTACTAGATCCCT
>JAVYLQ010000020.1:0-10142 GCA_038740615.1 Candidatus Anstonellales archaeon
AGATTGGGGTTGTAATTAGGACTAACAACAATATTAACCAAATCATTAAGTATACTTACTAACCTTTATTTTTAAATCTTTACTACAGCTCCACAGGTTCTCCAGGGACTCTAGGGAATGGTTGCACATCTTTCACATGTGGAACATCCGCAATCCATCTAACAAATCTCTCTATTCCCAATCCTGCACCTGCAGAAGGTCTTAATCTATTGTCTTTAGCCAGTTCTAATAGCTTTGAGTATTTACTTTTATCAACTCCGGCACTGTCCATCTTTTTCACTAGAACTTCATATCTGTATTCTCTCTGACCTCCAGACAGTATTTCTCCATACTTTGGTACATATAGATCGTAGTTATGCCAAACTCCATATTCATCTTCCATATCGTAAAAGTATCTTGGAATATCAATCACCCAAACCGGCTCTTTTATTGATTCAGCAAATTCCTTTTCCCAATTCTCCCCGTATTTGTCCAATAGGTCTATGTATCTGTATGTTTTGAACGGTGCTTTAGGTACCCTAAACGATGACCCAAGAGCCTTTAGCTCCAGATTCATATCAATTCTTATATACCTTAGAGAATTTACTATCATACTCTCTATCATTTTCCTAGCTTCATTTTCATCAGCATTAGCTATTTCAAAATCTAGCTGAGTAAATTCAAATAGATGATTACCAGTTGAAGCTCTTTCTGGTTTCTCTATTCTTATATTAGGTGAAAGAATAAATATTCTATCTAATCCCTGAGAGATGAGATATTGTTTCTGGACAATCATACTCTGTGTTAAGGTTAGCTTCTGGCCATATACCTCTACATCTAAACTCTCCTGGACAGAACCAGATGGATCTGGGTAGAGCGGATCTGTAGATTTGGATAGGATCACAGGTAATATCCAGATGAATCCATTCTTGTACATAAAATTAGTTAATCTGTTTAACACATATGATTGTATTTGTAGTATTTCCTTTCTCATAAATGTTTTATAATAGATATAGTTTTAAAAAAGTTTGAGCTCTATTCATAAATGTGAGAGCTCAATTAACTCTTGAAACAGTAATCATATATGGGTTGCAATCTATGGTTGTGATAATGGTTTTAGGTAGTATATTAATGATAAATCAGATGGCTATTTATGCAATAGATCGACATAACACTCTCAAGGAAAGAGCTTTTCTCAGAGATTTAGTATCAGAGATATGTGTTATTGGTGATGGAATGAGATATAGTGTGTATATAAAATATGATCACAATTTATCTGGAAGAGACATGGGTTGTTGGGGAGGGGATCTAAAATTAAAAGGAGGTTATAAATATACTATAGAAAATATTAATGGTTATATCTTAGCTAGACCTGATTAGTTGATGTATTGAGATATTATATCATATGTTTTCTCATCCACATCCATTACCTTATTTATAAACCCTCCTATTAACATTCCGATACTCTCTTTCCTACTGATTCCTCTAGTTTCCAGGTAGAATAACATCTCTTCAGGTAGCTTTGATATCGTTGCAGAGTGACTAGCTTTAACCATATTATTCTCTATCTTAAGAGCAGGAAAGGCGAATGCATTAGCACTATCTTGTAATAGCATTATATGTTGATCTAGAAACGATTCGGATTGAGTAGCATTCTTAGAGATATTTATCATTCCATCTAATCTAATATAAGACTGATCATTAACAATTCCCCTATAGTGAGAGTAGGATTTTGTATTACTCTCCAGATGATTCAGATTTGATGTGTAGTATGCTAGTTGATCAGATCTAGTAAATCCTATTCCCCTATCATCAGCACTAGCATTCTGGAATAGATTGATATCATGTTTCACATTCAGATAACCTCCAATACCTATAGTTCTTAGCTCCAGCTTACCCTTAACATTGAATTCTCTGTGTACAAGTGCAAACTTCTCTGGTTGAATTATAGAATATACTTTGAAATCTCCCTCTACTATATAGGTTTCATAGCTGAAATTCTCTCCATAATACAGATACAATTCTCCTCTTCCCAGGAGTCGATATATAATTCTATTATTTCCCTCATAATATCTCCTGTGCACTTCATCTTTGAGAACGAATTCGTAAGCTTCTCCGTATTTTTCTACATATTCTTGAGGATTTTTCATTTCTCCTAGCTTGTATCTGAATCTATTAAAATACTGATCTATCATCCTACAGATCCCTCCATCTCAAGCATTATCAATCTATTCAATTCTACAGCATATTCTAGTGGAATTTCCTTAACAAATTCTTCAATGAACCCAAGTACGATCATTGTCTTGGCCTCATCCTCATTAAATCCTCTCGACATGAGATAGAATAGCTGTTCTTCCTCTATTTTACCTACAGTAGCCTCATGTGTCATATGAATATTTTTCTCATGAACATCTATATATGGATAGGTATCCGTTCTGCTAATCTCATCTAGTAGCAGAGCATCGCAGGATACAGAGATTTTACTACCAATTGCTCCTTTAGCAACTCTTATCCATCCTCTATACTTAGTAGTCCCTCCTTCCATAGAGATGCTCTTAGAGATTATTGTAGAGCTAGTATTTGGTGCAAGATGTATTGCCTTACCCCCACTGTCTATCACTTGCCCTCGTCCAGCTGAAGCTATAGATAGGATCTTAGCTCTAGCCCCCTTTCCCTTGAGATATATGGCAGGGTATTTGTAAGTATATTTAGATCCAAGATTACCATCCAACCATTCAACATAGGAATTCTCATGAGCTATTGCTCTTTTAGTTACCAGATTGTATACATTCTTACTCCAATTCTGAACTGTTGTATATCTAACTCGAGAGTTCTCAAGAGCAAATACCTCAACTACAGCTGCATGCAGAGAATCTTTGCTATATATAGGTGCAGAGCATCCTTCTATATAGGATACCTCTGATTCGGGTTCAGCTATGATCAGAGTTCTCTCAAACTGACCCATAGATTGATTCTGAATTCTAAAGTATGCTTGTAGAGGTTTATCTACTTTTACTCCTCTAGGAACATACACAAACGATCCACCACTCCAGAATGCAGTATTGAGAGCAGCAAATTTATTATCGTTAATAGGAACTAATGTTGCAAAATATCTCTTAACTATTTCAGGATATTTCTTTAAGGCATCATCCATACTCAAGAATACAACTCCCAATCTTTCCAAATAAGCATTAATCTTCTCATACAGTACATTACTCTCATATTGTGCTGTAACTCCTGCAAGTGAATTCCGTTCTGCTTCTGGTATCTTTAACTCTTCATAAATCTTTCTAATCTCTGGAGGTAATTCATTCCAATCTCTTGTCTGTTTTACCTTAGGTTTGAAATAGTAAATTATCTCATCATAATTAATCTCATCCAGCTCAACCCATTTAGGTAACTCTAGCTTCTGAAACCATCTGAAAGCTTTCAATCTCGTATCCAACATCCATTCTGGTTCTCCTTTCTCCTTACTTATATATTTTATTGCATCCTCACTGATTCCTCTATCCCATATGGCTTCTGCATCTATCATGATCCAAACACCCGATCCACAACATTAAGCAAATTCTCTCTATCGTACAGAGAAGTACAATATACCAATCCTATAAGCTCTCTTTCCTGCACTCTCCCAAATATTGATGTCCCCTTGAGAATCCAAAATACTTTGCCTGTAGAAATATATTTATTATATATCTCCTTAAACTTCTCTTTGTGGAATCTCTGACAATGTGGGCAGAGAGGACTGGAGAATTCTACAACCCACACAGGAGCATTTGGATCTCCGAACACAATATCATCATACTCGTACAGTTCTCTTATGGGTTCTCCTTCAGGATTCTGAATTGCATTTTCAAAAACCACCATGTTCTGATTACCAACTATTTTACCCTCATTAATCAGGAATGAAGGTGTTCCGGAAATACCGTATTTGCTAGCCTGTTCAAGTACTCTTCTAAGATATTGATTGAATTGAGAACTATTGATACAACTCTGATATTTTGTATCTTCGTTATTTATGACAGAATTCAACCTATTCTGAGCTACATTATTAGATAGAATTTCTGCTGCTATTAATATAAAGGCTATTGTAAAAATTACTCCTAGGGCAATATAAACCGGATGCAATTGCATGATGTATAGATAGAATATAAACAATTTAAAGATATGCATGTTTTTATAACATCTATGAAAAACATTGCCAGAGAGAAGTTGATTGAATTGGGAAAGAGATTAGCAGAACAGATAAAGAATAAACAGAACCCATATTTTGAAACGATCGTTAGATCTAAATCAAACATTATCTCTAACCAGGGTTTTCTTGAACTTGGTGATAAGAAAGAGAGGAGAGAATTCGTCAATATCGCTCAAGCTAAGACCTTTATGCAAACCATAGCTGTGGCGAACAAACTCAAGAAATTTCTAGATGAAGATTTACATACCAGTATCAGAGGTTTATACTATCAATTAAAATACAGTTTGGGTGAGGATGTTGATGAGAATCTATTTGATGAGCAATCTGAGAGTAACGAGCTAATAGAAGATCTGGAAGTGGCTCTGAATGTTAAAAGGGAGGATTTCAATTTAACCACAGATAGGAAGGGAGTACTAGCAGGACCTATAAAGATTCTGGATAAGTTCAAAGGTGAGGAGATCGTGATAGATGGGACAAAAATGGGTAGAAGTGGGTGGATGATCCCTTCAGATGTGGATAATAATATGGAGATAATTGAGGTAGATGCGGATTACGTATTGGTTGTGGAGAAAGATGCATTGTGGCAAAGATTGAACGAAGACAGATTCTGGCAGAAGAATAGAGCGATACTAATAACTCCTAAAGGTCAATCCTCCAGAGGAACCAGAAGGTTATTGAGAAAGCTTGCTGATATGGGATTGCCAATATATGTATTTACAGATTGTGATGCTTGGGGATGGTATATATATTGGACTCTGAAGACTGGTAGTATAAATCTAGCTTATTTAGGTAAAGAATTCACTGTACCTGAGGCAAAGTTTATAGGGGTAACTATGAGTGATATAGATAAGTTTCCATTCCTAAAGAAATTAACAATAAATGCGAAAGAGATAGATTTGAAGAGAGCTGAAGAATTATTAAGTTATGATTGGATTAGGAGATATCCACAATGGGTTGATGAGTTGAACAAAGTTCTGAAATCTAAGAAGAAGCTGGAACAGGATGCACTGCAGGGAGAGAGGTTAACATTCGTAGGGGATTATATAAAAATAAAAATAGAAACAGGTGATCTGTTACCTTAGATCTTCAGACGTTCTAATATTCTAGAGATGTCTCCAGATTTTGGAATTCCGGCCAATTTCCCCACTCTGCTCATAACCTCCTCATCCAGAGTAACTGATCTATTCTTATATATTATCCCCAAAGGAATTCTCTCCCAATTGGTATTGTATGGTTCATTTGCCTTCTCCCAGGCCTGATTATAATCCTCTGGATTGTGATCTGTTATATAAACTCTCTTCTGGTACCATTCATATCCATTTATATAGTTCCAAGTGATACATGGTTGATATATGTTTACAAAGCTAAACCCCTTGTGATTTATTGCATCTATTATTAGTTGAGATAGATGTTTTACATTTCCTGCATATCCGGCAGCTACAAAACTGGCACGTTGTGATACCAATAGAGGGATCTGCTTAACAGGTTCTATAGGAGTCCCATCTGGATAGGTTTTGCTCTTAAAACCTTTATGGGATGTGGGACTACTCTGACCTGTAGTTAATCCATAGACTTGATTATCCTGTACCAAATACGTAATATCCACGTTATATCTGGAAAAGTGGAGTAGATGGTTTCCTCCTTCAGATAGACCATCTCCATCTCCGCCTATTGCAATAACAGTAAGATCTGGGTTAGCTATTTTTATTCCCAAGGCCAGAGGCAATAATCTACCATGTAATCCCTCATAGCCATAGGTTCTTATGTAGTGAGGAGTCTTACCACCGCAACCTATTCCAGAAACTATCACTACTTCGCTAGGATCCCTGTCCAGATTAACTAATGCACTCTTTATAGCCATTAGTATTCCAAAATCCCCACAGCCAGGACACCACTGAGGTTTCTCGTTTGTATTTATATAAGATATATTCATAATCTCACCTAATACCTCCAAGGTGTATATAATTCGTAAGTATCAAAATCCTCATCTATCACTTCTATCCCCTTATAATCTTTCTCTTGTAATCTATCTAGAGCATCTAATATTTGATGAGGGAAGAATTGTCTGCCAGTGTATTTGATAATGTTAAAATCTGCTTTAACATCTACGAACATTCTCAAGAATCTGTAAAACGCCATATTTGAATTATTCTCTATAAACCCTATAGTTCTGTAACGTTTCAAAATCTGTTCTGTATATTGAATATCTATAGGATATAGCCAGCTGAAATGAATCAAATCAAAATCAATCTCCCTGAATACCTCTAGCATAGGTAATAATTGACTTCCCCAGCAGACTATTGCCTTATCAGCTTTTTTTGTATATACATCTGGTTTAGGATTCTCATTTTCAATAATAGTTTCTATCTTTCTAGCTCGCTTCTCAACCTGTCTCTTTCTCTCTGAGAAATTCTCTGTGGTAAAGCTATCCTGCATGTGTTCGTAGCTAGAGGCAATATGCATACCATTCTTTACTCCAGGTACAGGCATAGATGATATCCCATCATCTTCTAATTTATACCTCAAGAATCTCTGACCAACACTCAATTCTTCAGGTATATCTTCATATATGATCTTCCCCGTCTCCACAGGAATTGATGGAAATTGTGATACGGAGAAATAACTCTCAGATAGGAATTTATCCGATAGTACAAATACAGGTAATTGGTATTTCTGAGCTAGGTTGAATGCATTTCCCATGTATCTATAAGCCTGTTCAACATTACCTGGAGCCAGAATTATCTTTGGAAAATCTCCCTGTCCAGCACCCCAGATCTGGAATAGATCTGCTTGCTCCGTCCATGTAGGCATACCAGTAGAGGGTCCTACTCTCTGAGATATGAAGAATACTATGGGAGTTTCTGCAATACCAGCCATACTAACAGTTTCTGTCATTAGTGCAAAACCCCCTCCGCTAGTACCTGTTAGAGCTCTAACTCCAGCATAGTTAGCACCAATAGCTATATTTGCTGCAGCAATCTCATCTTCAGCTTGTATCACGTATATCTTTGCCAGATCTTTAACATTTATAAGAAAATGGAAAAGACTGGATGCTGGGGTCATTGGATAGAATGATGCTATTTTCATCCCTCCGGCAATCGCCCCCAATCCAAAAGCCTCATTTCCACTGACAACTACCTTTTCTGTATCTATCCTCTTTACACTTAGATCCGTTCTATAATCTTTAGAGAGATCATAGCCTATTTGAACAGCTTTAAGATTGCTCTCCAAGATATCTTTGCTCTTATTACCAAACATGTTTACAATGGCCCTGTCCACATAATCTTTAGGATAATTCAGAATTCCTAGTAGCACAGAAGTTATTAATATATTCTTAACTTTCGGATTGAGATTGTGCTGTTGTATTAGAGAATTGATCGGGACTTTTATACCATTATCAATTGATTCATCTCCTATTACAATAGAATCTTCATGCAAACTACTCTTTAGGAATTTGTATCCATCTTTCCCTATGCTAAGTAGAATATCTGTTCTGTGTACTGGAGAATGTATTTCTCTATCAGAAATTCTAACATGAATTACATTCAAACCTCCTTTTATCAGAGATGGATACTCTGGATATGCAATCACATTGTAACCTAATTTTGCAAACAGTTTAGCTAACAAACTACCAATTGAAAATGCACCTTCCCCAGCTAGTGCTGCAACCTTTATATTCAGATCCATGTTTCATAAACATTACATCAAATTTAAAAATTAATTATCAGAAAAATTCACTCAATAGCAGAAACCTCTCTAAATTCATCGGCTATATCCAACCACCCTACAGGTAATCTCTTGACATATATGCTGTTGTTGGCTAATAATTCAGAGATTCTTGCTGCTAATTTACCCCTATAGCAGTATATTACAATTTCTCTATCTGGATAATTCTCTCTTATTTCTCTGAATGCTCTAACTATGTCCTCATCAGACATATTTAATACTGGTATGTTGATAGCTCCTTTGATATGAGATAAGCTATAATTATAATCATCTCTTATATCAACTAGAACAAATTCTTTACCTCTAATAACCCAATCTTTGAGCTCATCTGGTTGGATCAGGTCAGATTTAGAGAATGATGTTGAAATAAGAAATGATATGGAGATCAGAGCTAAAGCTAATAGGATTTTTGAATTCATTAGCAACTCTCACCCACACATGCAGTCTGAGGGGAACCTGTGTATTTTCCTGGTTCAGAACCTTCAACTATGAATTTCCTCATATCTATATCTACATCCCCCATAAACAGTTTAGGATAGTATTTCCACTCATTCCAACCAACAGCCAGTTTCCTCACATTTATCCCATTTATGGATAGTAAATATCCTATTCTGTCACCCAATCTACAGCTTGTACTTCCACAATATACAATTATCTCCTTATTAGGATTCTGCCTCACAAGTTCTCTAAACTTACTAACTATTGTTTCATTATCCATTCCAACTACAGGAATGTTTATAGCACCAACAATATGGCCTTTTGAGTACTCCAATTCAGATCTTAGATCAACAAGAATGAAAGAATCATCCAGATTTGATATCCTATTCACTAACATATAAGGGCTAACCTCTACAAAATATTTACTCTCATAATATTTCAAGAATATTGATGTTTGATCTGACTTTTTTACAAGTTCTACTGAAAGCAAGATTATAACCCCCAACATTAAAATGAATACTATGATTAGAGGGATTGTATAATTTGAGAGATCCAATTTCATGTTTAGTAGTTTATTTAACATTATTTTTTAAATCTTATTGTACAAATTTTATCTTTATTGTTCCTGATTTGATCTTAGATACGCACATTAATCGAGGGTTTTTTGCTGTACCTGGGGGTAATGTACTTAGCGTCATACTCTCCATCTCACCAGGTTCCTCCAAATTCTCCATACCTTCAACCACATCTACTAGACATGTTGTGCATACTCCTTCTCTGCATGCAAATAAGAGATTAGTCTTACCATCAAGCTCTAGCAGTAGGGATCCATCTGGCACATCTATTGTTCTATTCTCATCTATAATATGCACTTTAGCCATATTAATTTATGATGAGCAAATGTTTTTTAAAGGATACTAAAGAACTAGAATCCATGGATGTCAAAGATATTAGAAAGATGATAGTGGAGAAATTGGAAAGTGTTAAAGATCCTGAATTTGATTATAATATTGTTGAACTGGGTTTGATATATGAAATAAGATTGGATTTGGATAGGAGTTACGGTTATATAAAAATGACGCTCACAACACCTTTCTGCCCATATGGTAATTCAATAATTAATGAAGTGAATCAGAAACTTCAGGAGATACAGGAAATAGAATATATAGACCTTGATATTGTATTTGAACCTGAGTGGAAACCAGATTATATGGAAGAAAATCCTAAAGAAAAACTAATTGAAACAGGTGTGTTTAAGACCACTATACCTTAGAACCTACTGTAACAACTACTACATCGGCAATAGATTTTACATTCTCAAACTTAATGCTCTTCTCGTTCATTACCTGTCTAGCTCTCTCTGCAGATGATGGAAGATCTTCCATTAACAATCTAAATATAACCCCCTTTTCCATATCAATAAGAATCTCATGAACTGTCCCTAGGAATTTACCTGTATCTGTGAATATTTCCTTACCATACAGATCAGACAATCTCATTTTACCACACCTCTTATATTTATTTAGATTCAAGTTTCTCCTTTATAAACTTTTCTAATCTTTTGCTAACAATCTCCTGAGCTCCTAATCCAAATGCCAATCCAAAGGCTAGTGCAAATCCCAATGCAATTCCTGCAAACATCACTAAAACCACATTACCTATTAACACAACATTAGAGTTAGGGAATATAGCTGGCATAGATACTACAAAACCCAATATTGCTATGAATGCCTGAACGACCATTGCAACGTAATCCTTGAATAACATATCCTCTTTAGCTCTTATCTTATCAGATACTAGATCA
>JAVYLQ010000021.1:0-8809 GCA_038740615.1 Candidatus Anstonellales archaeon
TTTGTAGAGGATCGCCCAGTAACTGTTGATAGATTGATACTATATGGGGAGTACGAACTCAGAAATCTGAGTTATTTTGATGGATATGTTACTAGAGAGTTCTGGGGTGTGGCAATATACAATAATTTGGTCAGAAATTTCAATTTCACTTTAAGAAATGATTCATCGTTCCATATAACCTTCTCTAAAATCAAATACTACTTATCCACTCTGGATGACTCAAGAAGACCTATAAGATGTAATGCTCTTCTGAATAATGAAATGTTCACAATAGATGGTCCTACCGAAATAGAGAGTTTTGATTCTGTTATGAGAGGTTATGTTAATTGTTCTGGAAAGATCAGAGATGTAGTTCTGACCGAATCGAACAATCGTAAAGAATTTATATTTGATATAACCCCACCAGAGATATCTGATTTTAGAGTCGAAAGTTTTACTACAAATGATGTGCTACTAGCTGTAACCATATATGACCCTAATCAGTTTGCAAGTGGTCTCGATAGAGTTATATTCTACAGAGATGGTCAACAGATCTCGCCTGAAAGAGTATCAGGATCATATTACTATAGAATCCCTAATCAGGATGCTAATCTGAAAATAGTAGCTATAGATAAGGAGGGAAATATAAGAGAATTAGAAGCACAATTCAAGCAAATCAGAGAGTCTAAGCAGGATAGATCCATTCCTACAGATACGGGAAATAAAGAGGATCCTATAAGTTGGTTTATACTAATAATTGGTATAGTGGTTTTAGGCGGTATAGTTTTGTATATATATAATATGTATAAAAGCGTTAGAGAGGAATAAATTTTTAAATACTTATTGATAAATAATAATTAGGTGATATTATGGCTAGAAAACCTATGTTTAAGACAAAATATAATCTGAATGACCAAAGAATATACGAGATTATTCAGAGATTTGAGAACGAAAATTACATAGGGACTGTTAATAAGCTAGAGGAACTGGTTCAGGAATATGAAGAGGAGAGAAGGATGTATCAAGACTACTCAAGAGATGAGCTATACACTGTAAATGATGCTTATAAATATCTGAGAGCTAATGGAATAGATTGGGAGTATAATATATTTAAAGGTAGATTGGATAGAGGATCTATTCCAGTCATTATCGGAGATGATGGTAATAAGTACATCCTAAAATCTGTATTGGATAATATCATAGACTTTCATAATGAAGTATATAGCTTACACGAGGCTTATGAGAAAATCAGAAAGGTAAATCCAAGATTGACACTAAGAGCATTTATAGGTAGAATTGAAAAGGAAAAGTTACCTGTGATTATCGTTTATAGAAAGAGATTCTTGCCTAAGCAGCTGATAGATGATCTAGTTTATATATACTCAAATTACGTTGAAGTATCGCACGCCCTTAGTATATACAGAGAGAACGGATTGAATATCAGTAGAAATACTCTGGAGAGAAGATTAGATAGAGGGATATTACCATTCATAAAATTGGGTAAGAAAAGATTGATTCCTAAGGATGTATTGATGAAATCTATAGAAGAGGAGAGAAGGTTAAAATTTAACCTCTAGTTCTCTCTCAATTTCTTCTAATATGTTTTTAAATCCACTCTCATCCAATCCTGTTATTGAAATTTGGTATTGATGTATCAGAGGATGTATTTCAATATAGGTCGCTCCAACATTATCCCTCCTATTTAACCTGTCTATGATTAGCTCTAATATTGCTGTATCGTAGGATTCTAGAACCAAATCTATTTTCTTATCCCGAATCTCTTTAGAGATCAGCTTAAAATACTCCATGTTTTCTAATTCTCAAGAATATTTTTAAAAATCGATATGATAAACTTAAATTGGAGAAGGGGATGTGGGGTAACCTGGTTAGCCTGCGACCCTAGGGAGGTCGAGATCCCGGTTCAAATCCGGGCATCCCCATCTTTCAAGGATTGTTCTGCTCTGGGACCGACTACAAAGTCATTATACGGAGAATTGATATTCTTCAACAATACTATTAGAGAGTTTGGATCCTCATTGTGGAATCTGTAGAATTTGAGTTTACTCTCTAGCCTCCTAGCAAAATCTCGTACCTCATCATGATTAGCAACATTCTCGTAACTCAATCTCTTCCTACTCTGACCAAGGAATGAATATGACTTTATCTCTATATAATCTGCCTCCACATTATTTAGTATATCTGCAAACTCTTGTACAGAAACATCATCATCGTTGATACCTCGCATAAGAGTTATCCTTATAACTCTTCTACAATTTAGATCTTTTAGCATATTTAGAGTTCTCATTAACCTTTCCCATCCGTCTTGATATACTGATCTGATTATTCTCTTAAACATCTGGGGATTGGGCGTGGAGAAACTGATATAGAGTTGTGTGGGTAAAGCATCCATCTCCTTGAGTTTCCAGATCTTCTCAGGTTCCTGACCGTTGCTAACCACAAATATACTTCTAGTTTCCGGACGTTTTCTTAGTTCTAGTATTAGCTCCCCTAGCCTTGGATAGATAGTTGGCTCACCAGACAGAGATATTGCCCAGTGTGAAGGCCAGAGTTCATAAGCTTCTCTGAACATTCTCTTATTTACCTTATCATTACCACCAAAACCTACCAACAGTTTCTTTCTCTGTTCTACCACTCCATTGATTATATCTACAGGATCATCCACTTCACTATCGTCCATAGTCACTCTTGAATACCATTCCATAGGTCTCCAGCAGAATACACATGCCTCATGGCACCATGCAGTGGCAGGAGACATCTCTGCACATCTATGCGTATCTATTCCGTAGAATTTTCTCTTGTAGCATGCAGGACCATTCTTTAGATTGGTCTTAGTCCAACTACATATGTGCACAGCAGAATGATTACCTACTATCCCATATATCTTACTCCATTTATCCCTCTGTTTATCATTAAATGTAATCTTTCCATTATTATAAGCTTCTTGAAGCCTATTTTTCAAAGCTTCGTTGTTTATATTTATCTTAGCCATATAATAATATAGATTCTAATGTTTTTAAACTCATATGCAATATAAAATTTCATGTTCGAAGACTTCAGAGAGTATAGTGTTGCAGAATTCTTCAAGAAAAATAGGCATATGTTAGGATTTTCAGGTAAGGTAAAGAGTTTAACTACAATAGTACATGAGCTTGTTACCAATTCTCTTGATGCATGTGAAGAGGCAGGTATACTCCCTGATATAAGAGTCGAGATATATTCAATAGCGGATGATAAGGTTAAAATAGTAGTCTCAGATAATGGGCCTGGAATCCCTAAAGATTTGATAGGTAAAGTATATGGTAAGTTACTAGCTGGAACCAAATTCCACAAGTATAAGCAGCAGAGAGGACAGCAGGGAATTGGAGCATCTGGAGTAACAATGTACGCAAAGCTAACCACAGGTGTACCTGTTCACATAATATCTGCCTATCAGGGTAAGATGATAATCGCTGATGTGAGTATAGATATTAATAGAAACGAACCTATTGTAGAGAATATCGTAGAGACGGATACAGATATACATGGGGTGATAGTTGAAGTGGTTGCTGGTGAGGTTAAGATAGATAAGAGTGAGTATAGTGTTTATGAATATATAAGACAGACAGCACTAGCCAATCCACATGCCCAAATAGAACTTATTGTTAATGGTGACAGAATTCTATATGAGAGACAGACAACAGTTACTCCTCCAAAGCCCCAAGAGACGTTACCACATATCCTAGGGATCCCCCCATACGAATTCTTGGAAATGGCAAAGCTCAGCAATAATAGAACACTCAGATCTTTCATGATAGATTCCTTTGACAGAGTAACCTCGCAAAAAGTTAAGGAGTTAGAAAAATTATTACCTGATATAGATTTTGATAAGAATCCGAAGGAGATATCTTGGGAAGAAGTAGATAGAATCCTAAAGGTTGTTAAGAGTATTAAATGGTATCCACCTAGAAAGGATGTGTTGATTCCAATAGGTGAGGCTAATTTACAGAAGAGTATAGAGGCAATATACAAACCTGAGATAATCGTAACCAGAACCAGAGAACCTAAAATATACAGAGACGGGGTACCTTTTGTGGTTGAAGTGGGTATTGCATATGGTGGGTCTATATCTAGCAAAATTCTTAGATTTGCCAACAGAGTCCCTCTATTATTTGATTCATCTGCATGTGCAATCACCAAAGCCATATCTGAAATAGAATGGAACAGATATGAAATAGATGATATCAATACTGCTCCAGTTTTGATAGTGGTACATTTAGCAAGTACATTTGTTCCTTACGTATCTGCTGGTAAAACTGCTATAGCCCAAGAAGAGGATATTATCTCCGAAATAAAACTGGCTCTAATGGAAGCTGCTAGATCAATAAAGACACATATACACCAGAAGTACAGATTGCATGAATTGTCTAAGAAAAAAGAGGCTCTTCTTAGGTATGTAGATCAATTAGCAACAGATATAGCCTCCCTGTCTGGTGAAGATAGAGAATTGATAAAAAATAGACTTGAAGAAATAATAAGAGAGAAATACTCTATATAGATTTTAGGAATCCTGGACCAGAACTTCTACTATCTTCGTAATCCCTCTCCTCTTCCTCATATACTGTTCTTACTCTTGTATCTCCTATACTACTACCTCTCACACCAGCTATTATGGCAACAACCTCAATCTTACCTTCATAATTTGGTACTATTCTAGCTCCCCACTTTACCTGGGCATCTGGATCCATCTTATCTGTAATCAACTCTACTGCTTTGGTAGCCTCTCCTAGAGTAATCTCCTCTCCTGCTGTTATGTGCACAAGTGCTCCCTTAGCACCTTCAAAACTCACATCCAACAACCTATTTTTCACTACCTGATCTACTGCCACTTTAACCTTATCGTTACCTCTTCCCTCTCCTACTGCAATAAATCCTAATCCCCCATCACCAAGAACTGCTTTTACATCAGCGAAATCTATGTTCATCAGAGAAGGTTGAGTGATGGTCCATGCCAGTCCTGTAATTGCTCTAGCTAATATTTCATCAGCTACTTGGAATGCATCGTTCATCTTTAGATTAGGGAACAGTTCTAAAAGTCTATTGTTATCTATAACGATTACAGAGTTGGAATATTTTAGTAATTGTCTGAGTGCTTCGTCAGCCTTGTTCTTTCTAGCTCTCTCCAGAGCGAATGGATAGGTTACCATAGAAATGACGATTGCTCCTTGCTCCTTTGCTATCTGAGCTACGATTGGAGCCGCTCCTGACCCAGTACCACCTCCTAATCCAGCACATACAAACACTAGGTGAGCACCTTCTAACTCCTTCTGAATCTCATGTCTATCCAATTCTGCAGCTTTTGCACCTACATCTGGGAAACCTCCAGCACCCATTCCTTTCGTAAGACTCTTACCAATCAGAATCTTCTTAGCATTATCATGAATTAGATCTAGATGTTTCTTATCTGTATTAATAGCTATCAATTCTGTTCCTTTTACCCCTATCTTTATTAGTCTGTTTATAGTGTTGTTACCACCTCCTCCTACCCCCACAGTTACTATTCTTATTCTATCGCTACCTAGATTTTCCTCCTCCTTCTGTGTCTGTGCAGAAGATATTGCAGATCTTATCAGATCCTCCATTGTATCACCTGATAATATTATCCATTAACTTATTTATATATCTATATTATCTTAAGAGAAAAAATTTTGCAAAATTTCATGCCCAGATCAGATTATTGTGGAAGGATTCGTCAGGATTTATAAATGTATTTATTAAATATATTTAATATGGCAAAGATACTAACTATAAGAGATGAGGTATACATTAGATTAAGAAGACTAAAGACCAAACTAGGCACTAGCTTCTCAGATACAATAGACTATCTACTAAACATATATGATAGCCATGGTACCAAATCCAAAATTCTAAACCTTAAAGGAATGGTGAATGATAATTATATTTATAAGGATAGGTTGGATAGGTTATTAAGATGATCGTAGTTGATACAGATTTTTTAATCGATTACATAACTAACAAGCAGGCAGCAGTTAAGAAATTAGAATTGTATATAGGTAGAGAAAAGTTGTACATTACAGATCTGATTTTAGCAGAGTTAACATATACTATCCCATCTCCAGATGTGATAGAGAGCGTTATAGATGCCTTTGAGATATTAATATTTGATGAGAGTGCTGCTCTGGAAATGATAAATATTCTGAAAAGTTTTCAATTGGAAGAACCTCCTCCATTTAGAATACTTTACAATTCTTCTATAGCACTTTCCAAATCTCTAGCAGTTCTTACCAAGAATAGATCGTTATACTCAAGAATCCGAGGAGTAAAGATTCTTTAAATCTTCTGATCAATAGAATAACTATGAACCTACTGAAACAGCTATCTGAAGCTATAGCACCCGCAGGTAAGGAAGATAGTGTTCGAGATATAATCGTTAATCACTTTAGAGCTTTAGGGTTAAATGTAGAAGTAGATGAACAGGGTAATGTAATAGCATACAGAAATATATCTTCTAGGCCTATAGTACTATCTGCTCATATGGATGAGATTGGGGTATTAGTTAGGTATGTAGATGATGATGGTTTTATCAGGATAGTCTCTCTGGGTGGATTCCTCCCAGAATATCTGCTTTCAAAGAGAGTTTTACTATTTGGAAGGCAGAATGTTGAAGGGATAGTACAGAGAGAATTTCTAGAAGATTGGAGAGATGAAGATAGAAAACTGAAATTCAAAAATCTTTTCATACAGACAGATCTGGAGAGAGAGGATATTAAAAAAATAATCTATCCAGGTGTAGTAGGAGGGGTATATCAGAGTTTTAGAGAGAGTAATAGATATGTATTTGGTAAATCCTTGGATGATAGAATAGGTTTATATATTCTAACAGAATTGGCGAAAGATTTACCTGATAATGTAATCCTTATGGGTTCTACAGAGGAAGAAGTGTCTAGTATAGGGAAAGGTGCTGTGAATGCTGTTTGGAGATTAGATCCTAAATTATTCATTGCAGTTGATGTTGGGGAAGCGAATGATTATCCGGGAGGAGAAAAGTTTACTAAGCTTGATGGAGGTCCAGAGGTAACTGTAAGAGAGATAAGAGGTATTGGAAATGTAATAAGAGATAAATACTTGGAGAAGATTGATCGTATAGCTAAAGATAGTGGAATAGAAATCCAATATAGAATAACTACTGATTCAGCCACAGAAGCTAGCAATGTATATTATCTTAAAGGAGGAATACCCAGCATAGCTATATGTACTCCTATCAGATACATACATACCTTTAATGAAATGGCTAGTAAACTTGATATTCAAAATACCATACAATTGCTATCAAATCTAATACATTCTGATATTTAGATTATCATCTATGATAGCATATCCTCCTAGAAAAGCTGGTTTAAGATTGTAATGTATTCCTTCTCTACCTACCACTTCATGGATGTGTCCAAATAGATGAGCACGTATGTATTGTCTGTTTTTTTGTATAAACTCTAGAAGACTTTTACTGCCCACATTTTTGCCATTTACTGTATCTAGTATTCCATAAGGAGGCATATGTGTAAGGAGTAATGTATCTCTTCTTAACTTTATTTTAGATAGATTCTTATGAATTTCATTCTCACTCAATTCTCCATAGGTATCGAATGGGGTTGGATTGGAAAAACCAAAACCAAAGATATCAAAGTTCTGAAATCTGATTAATCTATAGTGAAAATTTTTAGATTCCATGAGGTCTAATATAATAGGTCCATCTATATTTCCAGGAATGTAATAATCTATCATATCGTATATTTTCTCAGCTAATCTGATATCTTGTCTATTAGATAGATCGCCTAAAAAACCTACGAAACCATCGAAATTACTGATCTTATCTATAATTTGATCAAGATTATCATGTAGATCTGTAAATATTAATACTTGCATCTAATTGAATGTACAACTAGTTGGATCAAAGGAGCCTTTACCTATCAAAGTTGCTATGATCTCTGGTATTATGAGTAGAAGTATTATTCCTAAGATTGCACCAACAAATAGATTCTGACCATATACTAGTACTCTAGCTCTAGGATCTGAAGGCAATACTTGTGATATTCCATAGCTAATAGAAGAAATCAATATCATTATAAATGCAATACTACCTACTATATCGTATAGGAAACTACATGTTGTTGTTAGTGCACTTGCTAGATTCCCCCCTCCAGCAATAGATAGGGCTGTTAAAAATAAAAGTGAAACAAAAGAGTGGATCATATTAGCATACATCCAGAATGTCCCATTCAGGAACTATTGCATCTAATATGTATGGAACAACTAGGAATAGTATTGCGGCTAGAATTATGAAAACTATCCCACTAAGTGCCCAAGATGAAGCTCTAGCCTTTAGCTCCTGTGGTAGTAATTGTCCAATACCATATATGAGTGCAGATAATACTATTCCTGCCAATAGTACCATAGGTAGAATATTTTTCATAGTTGTAATCAATTCGCATAGAACGTTGCCTAATCTATCCTCTAACCCAGTCATTCCAGCAACACTAGATAGAACTATCACAGATAATGCAAATAAGACTCTGTTCATGATTTTATATTTATTTGTTAATATTTTTAAATCTAATCAATAATATTAAACAATAGTGTTATGGGCCCGTAGTCGAGGGGTTAAGACGCCACCCTGACATGGTGGAGATCCCAGGTTCGAATCCTGGCGGGCCCACTAATCTTTTTAAAGATTTTTACTATATTTTATATCAATGTGATCACTCCTGTTGGAGTGAGATAGGGTAAAAGTTGTCATATTTGTGAAGTTTGATTT
>JAVYLQ010000022.1:0-8372 GCA_038740615.1 Candidatus Anstonellales archaeon
ATATTCACAAGAAGTAATTCCATGCTCTACCCTATTCCCACTACCCTCAAGAAAAATGTTTATTTGAATTGTTGACATACCTTTATCTGCAAGCTCAGAAAATGCTTCAGCATATGTCAATTTCTTATTAGTTGTATAAGCTACAATATCAACTTTACATATGTCTGGACATTCATTAGTAGTGTAGGTTAGGCCTAGATTAGGAGGGAAGCTATATAGTAATACTATTAGACTAGGTAGGATTATGAAAAATCCGATTCCTAGGGCTAGCATAGTGGCCCCCAATTTTCTAAAGAAAGGTAATGGTCTAAGAAATACTCCGATTGAGATCAGCATAGGACCTAGTATAGATATAATACCTAACGTTAGAGCTGCTATTCCAGAGGCCAGTGATAGAATGTAAAGACCTAGTGTATAGTATTGTTCCTCAGCTATATATGGAGTAAAGCTACCTAGAGAAGTAACTCCAAATGAAGGGAGTCCTGGCCATTCAAATTTTATACCTTCTCTCACATTTCCAGATTTATACTTAGCTGCAGCACTTTTCAAACTCTCCATTACCATGATTCTAAATATTTCGTAGTTGTCCCTTACTATATTTCTAATATGCTCGTATACACATTGTGTAGAATTACAACTGCTGAATGTTGAGCTTGAAGATGTTACATTTTTGAATATAATATCCATCATATTTACGAATATTAATAATCCTAGCAGTATCAACAGAGAGAAAGCAAATTCTTTGAATTCAACATTTGCCATAGCTTTTAATCGGGGAGAGTTAAGGAAATCTGCTGAAAAATTTAGGGATATTACTAGAATCAATCCTATTATAACTCCAATAAGACCAATATTGAACCAACCCGGAGTAACCCCCGTATGATCAACAATCTCTCTGATAAAAGGAGTATTAGATATAGTTCTTAGAGCGTCATCTATTCCTTTCTGATACTCCTGTGTAACATTGTTTGATATGGAAAAGGATATTGTGATAAATAGTAACAGCCAGATCATAAGCATCACATAGATTCTATAAAATCAAAAGTTTTATAAGCATTCATTGCAAATGCTGCTACAATTGCTATAGAGAGGTTAGGTAGTGTTATTATCATCAGTTGGTAGGTACTTATTGTGTAGTATGAATATTTTGTATTTAGGAATATCTCTTTTACATAGTGTGGGTTGTACAGTCCATTATCCTTTTCAAATATACTACTAAAAGCTTGCAAATACACCGAATATATGAAAGGATATAGCACATGCATCCCCAATCCAAAAGCAATTAGCATATCTCCAGCTTTCCTAAGTCCGGGGATTAATCTTATCACTACCCCTCCTATCACCATTCCAGCAAACAACCCGTTCTGTATCAATCTTAGTATGAATACATGAACTTGCAATCCCAAATATATCATTTCCAGATCTCTAACTATTCTATTAGACATAGAATTGTAAATCATATTCTGTTTGTATGGGAAGTAGGTGATTATAGGGAAGATTAGGGATTTTT
The DNA here is from genome assembly GCA_038740615.1 of Candidatus Anstonellales archaeon. Classification (GTDB taxonomy): domain Archaea; phylum Micrarchaeota; class Micrarchaeia; order Anstonellales; family J096; genus JAADEL01. The sequence goes on from JAVYLQ010000022.1 coordinate 1,511, forward strand.
GGATAGCTGTAATCAATAGATTTGATTGATCTATACTCATAATTGCTAATAGAATAGCATAACCAGAAATACCAACAGACACAATAGTAAAGGAATATGGGGTATTAGCTTTGCCCTCTCTGGTATTGATAAGTGAGTACATATCAAATATACTATCCAGAATTCCATTGGTCTGTTGATTGAGATAGTTTATAGAGCTTGTTATATAATCACCATTTCCAGCCACTTCCCCGAACATTGCCGTCTGTATAGTACATAGAAATGCTGAGAATGATGGTAGAGCTATGAGTATGAAGATACTAAACAGATAATTTATTGCTTGAGCTCTAAGAGTGATTCTTTTCTGCTGATCTGAGACGATATAAGTATAAATAGTAATTAGAGCTAGTCCTAATAGTATAATACCAACCAACTGATATGCAATCTCCAACAGCTTATTGTCAGTTATTTCTATTCTACAGCTAGAACTATAAGTAAATAACATCAAGATTAGTATACTATAGACGCTCTTCAATACCATATAGGAAGTAATCACCTCCTCCTAACAGCGAGATAGATCTAATAGCTACTATCACTATTATTAAATTCAACAGATAGTAAGAGATGTTTAGAATATTCAGAAATGCAAGTAGTAGAGTAGTGTTATAATTTAATATATCCTCAAATGCTTTTAGTGCATCTTGGGTACCTCCCGTACCTGCAAATTGTAGATTATTAACATCTAATGTCCAAACTACTGCTCCTATTAACTTAAATATCCCATACAAAAGATCTCCCCACCCTATGAAAAGGCCTAGTGCAATTGGATAGCATACACCAACAATTTGGCATATTTTCAAGAACAGCCAGAACCCAAATTTTATAAGAGTCCATCCAACCTGTAACCAATTCATTATAAATGCCCATGTGTTCAATCTATCTAGAATTGCTGCTACGGTGTAATAAACTTTTCCCAAATTTGCCTCCGCATTCTTTATGGATGTTTCAATACCAGGTATAATGCCCTCTGTTATCATATCTACTAGTATTGCAGTTGTTATATTATATACAAAAGGTAATACAAATATAAGAGCTATAGAAATCCCCAAGAGAGTTGATCCTATTCTCTTCGTTATAGGTATTACTCTAGCTATTAGAGCTACGTATAGTAAGAAATTATATGCATAGTTAACTAAGAATTCAACAAATCTCGCATAGTAATTTAGATTGAATACCGTACTAACAAATAGATTTAAAATACCCTGGGCATTTGTACCGTAATCATAGATTTTCTTATTGAAATTTTCTCTTCTATTAAATTCCACTATCATCATACTTATAGACCATTCTACTGGAGTAATTGATGAGAGAACCATACTCATCGCATAGAGTCTAGAGGTAGATATTATTAATTCATTCATACTATTTGATAGATGAGAGATATTTGCTCTGGCACTTTGTAGTAGATCGTTCATATAACTACAATAGAAAGCATTACTAACAAATATAATAATAGCGAATACTAGTATGGTAACTATAAACGATCTCAATTCTGCTTTTGCTCCAAGCTCAATTTCTTGATTGTTCAGTATCTTCCCTGCAAACAGGCCAAATGTTATAAGCAATGCTCCTAATACAGCAGCCATTCCAAATACATCTGCAATTCTCTGATTGGATCCCATTCCACAGCTAATAGTACCTCCAGAAGAACCTCCAGAATTTGGAAATACTCTCATAAAACTAACTCTATTAGATCTTGCAGAGTTGCCATTAGAATCTCTACACTCTACATACCATTCATAGGATCCATAAGTTGGTAAATTTATGTTAACGCTCAATCTCCCACCTGGAGATCCTGAGCTAATACTTCTAGAATTATAATTCTGATCATTATAGGATTTCCAATAGAACATGCATATAAAACTACTATCATCATATACTTCGGCTTCCAGATTGATGTCATTATTTGTAGTCTGAATATTTATAGGTGATATCAACCTGATTCTTGGTGGGACTCCATCTTTGTAATTAAAACTTATCTGTGTACTGTTGGAGTTACCAGCTCGATCTATACAACTCACATTGAAAATTTTGTTAGATGGATTTGGATTCAGATTATGAGATCTGGATAATATAGTTCCAGGGCCGACATCGTTAAAAGTGAAGGTATTTCCATCTATCCTAAATGTGCAATTCAGAGAATTTGGACTTGGTACTGCATCATTCACAAGTGCTCTGAGTTCTACAGGATTATCATAGATTTGAGAATTCTCAGCTGGATATATGATCTGTATCATTGGAGGTTCTCTATCTACAATAAATCTTCTAATTTCAGATCTCCCTATATTCCTAGGACCTCTATCCACACATTCTACTCTATATGTATAAACTCCGTCTGAAAAGTCCTGTGGGATAACATAGAATGCTTCAGAATTATTCCTGACACCATCAATATTAGCTATGATATTATTTGTTACTGTATCAACTATTTTACAATCCACATATTCTGTAGGACTATTACTTACTCTGAAAGAGATATTTACTGGTCTTGCTGTAGTGTTATTAGTGGCAAACAGATCAACAGGAGACAGGAGGGTTACAATTACAGTCTGAGATGTTGTTCTTGTATATTGTCTAGTTTCCGTAGTGTTTCTTTTAATACCTATCCAATTAGGATGTCGTGTTTTATCTTTACATATAACCTTTATCTCATGAACGCCCCAATTAACAGATATGGTCTCTGTAAAACAACCGCTTTTACTATTCCCAGTTTGGTGCGTTTTTATTTTCAAATTATTTAGCCGAAGCTCACACTCTATATCCGGATTATCATCTCTAACACAATAGCTAAATTGAAATGATTCATGATCTGATGGGGAATTTGGGTTAAGATTAATGTTATATATTTCAGGATATTCAAAATCAAACAGAAGTGGATGAGAACTAGAATAATAGCCACCATTACAGGATAGACTAGCATTTCCCTCTCCAGCAACTAAGCCACCTATATTTATATTAATTTCACATTTAAATTCAGCTTTATACTGACTACACTGATTATTATTGTTATCAAATTCAGTACAATAACAACTTACCAATTGCCAGTTGCACCCACCACTATTTGTACTAACCCCCCCACCATGGTTTACTTGTAAGGTACAGGATAAAGGATTAGGAGGTGATATTGCTCCACAACTAGGACCAGTTTTAGAAGCATAGAAAGTTTCTGTAAATATTTGACTAGATTGTGGGATTATATAATAATTACTAGGGAACAGAGAATATGCTGTTAGAAAAAACAGAAAAATAATCACTAGCATATTATCTTTTTCTCTTTCTATATGTCTTCTCCGGCATCAAGAACCTCTTAAGGTTCTCTATAATACCTTTCTTGAATAGTCTATTGAGCAGTGTTTTTAATTTCTCCAGAACTTTGATATCACTATCCTCAAGTAGCCACAACATCAATAATATCTCCTGAAGACCCTGTTTAGAGAGTTCTGTCTGGTATTGTTGTTCAGCCTGTCTCTTTATTTCCTCTATCTCTCTAGAGTATTTCTGTAGAAAAGCTTGGAATGTTTCGGATTTCTGTTCTAGAGAAGGGTCTTTGAGCTTTAGATCTATATCCATGTTTATCACTTCTTATAACCTAATCTCCTCAACAACGCATATCTTTCTTCCCTATCATCCTCCTTCTCCACTCCCAGAACACTGAATCCATCCATTACTCCTAGAATTGCTGCTCTCTCCCCATCAATCCCTACAACTACCCTAACAGGATTTGATGTAGCTGTATAGATTCTACTAACCTCCACAACATTCTTTATTGAGTTCAACACATTTATGGGCCAACCCTCTCTTAACATTATCACAAAAGTATGTCCTGCTCTTAACAGCTTAGCGTTATATATAGCTGTATCTTTCAATTCATCATCATTTCCCTCATATCGTATTAATCTCTTACCACTAGCTTCATTAAATGCAATTCCAAATTTCATGTTAGGATTAGAATTTAAAATAGCCTCATAAAGATCTTCTACAGTTTTTATGAAATGTGCATGTCCAATTATTATACTAGCACCATCCGGTATTTTCATATCTATAACCTGAATATCCATATGTTTTTTATAATCATTCCTATTTAAAAATCTTAACTATCCGTATCTTTCTCTTATAATATTATCAACTATAATAGCTGATGATAGAACAAGAGGTACGCCTATACCTGGATTAGTATTCTGACCTACATAGAAGAGATTTCTAACTTTCGTATCATAGTTCTTGGGTCTGAACATAGCTGATTGTGATAGAATGTGAGATAGTCCAAATGCACTTCTATCCAAATAATCATTCTCAAAATCTTCCATATCTAATACTTTTTTCTGCTCTACTCTAAAATCCCCTATTAGCTCCTCAAGCTTATCTAAGATCTTCCTTTCCATCCTAGCTCTATCAATTCTAATGTTTTTAGGCAATGGTACTAATGTCATGATAGAATGTTTACCTCTAGGAGCAGCACTCGGATCTGTAACAGAGGGAATGTGAAAATAGAAACAGAAATCCTCCGGAATGTGGGTTGATCTGTCGATTGCTCTATAATGAGTGTCAGTATCACTACTGAAATAGAGATTGTGATGCTCTAGGTCTGGATTATCTGTATCTATCCCCAGATACATCAGAAACACTCCTATAGGAGCTCTACCATCAAATCCATTCTGCATCAGAATGTTTTTCCTATGATTAATGATGTAAATATCCGCATCTACTCTTATCTGATTCCCCTGAATTGATACCCATTCTGGTAAATTGCTATTCTGCGCATTTATGAACTTTATCTGGATTTCAGAATTGATTGTTGCTATTAGATTTTTAACCAATCCATTCTGAATATTCAAACTCTCGGCCCTCACATTTCCCAGGAATATCACATTATTCATATTCCTGATGATATTATCCACTATTCTATACATACCACCTTTGGGATAGAGAACATTCTCAGATAAATATGAAGGTATAAGAAGAGAATAGAAAGCTGGAATTCTCCAAGGAACATCTCCCAAGAATACTGAGTGAAATTTCATTATGTTTCTAGCCATTGTAGATCTAAAAACAGAATTGACATAATCATCAGTATTTTTAAGTAGAAGATCGAAGTTCTTGAATATAACACTTAGGACATCTGGATTTAATTTTGAGTAATCCTCATATATAAATCTATAAGCTAGATTATACAATTCCTTGGATCTATGCATAAATCTATCATACTTCTGCGCCCCTCCTTGTTCCAGAATCTCAAAGACCTCCCTATTGAGCGTATCATTAGGATATAGATCTATCTTATGTTTAGATGAGTAAACTCTTAGAGACTTCTTCAGAGGAATGAGAGTTAAATCTTCTGCCCCAAGCTTCCTAAAGAAATTATTATAGAGCTTTGGCATTATATACCATGATGGCCCTCTATCGAATCTATATCCATTTAAATATAGCTCTCGTGCTCTCCCTCCCCAACTATCGTTCTTATCTATAACTACGACCTGGTGTCTCCTAGATAATAATGCTGCTACAGCTAATCCACCTATCCCTGCACCAACTACCAGAACTCTCATTTACTACTCTTGAAGTAATACAGGAGTGCATTTAGCTTTAGGAATTCGTATATTAAACCAACTATAATGTTCAGAATGGCATATATTACCAAAACCGTAATCAGTTTAGGTAATTCGTAGATTAATTTGGCAATTGCATACAGATCCATAGCAAGCACAGAGAATATCAGATCAATAGAGAATGCGAATGATATCAGTACAATCAAAATTAGGAATGAGATTATCCATGTGATAAGATTTAAAATCAACATCGTTCCAATAGCTTTTAGCTGAGTTTTTATATTATTTATGAATCTACTAATACCCTCTGTTATTGACTTTCTAGCTTGACCAGTTTCTATATAAGAAAATTTCATATAAACCATCAACACAACAAATGGTAGATATAACAATAATACTAATACGATCATTACAATTGCAAAGATGACACCAAATATGGGGCTTGTTACTGCAATACCTAATATTGGTGAGAAAATATTAGGTGGGATATTTGATATAATCGAACTAATCACAGAAATTAATATGAAAGTAACTATCATCAACGCATTGCTCTCTATTCTATATTTTAGAATCTTATTAAATATCTCTCTTAGAGAGAGTTGGGGTTCAGCAACTTTTATATACACTATCATTGTTAGTAGCCAGTAAACATATAAATACACTAATATAGCTACCAACAAGTAAACCAAAATTATTATCAGTGCTATACCAATAGAACTAATATCATTAGCTGTTAGATAAACAAGTAAAAGCAAGGGTGATAGTAATATTAAAAACAATAGTATTTCGAGAAAACCTTTGACAAGAGCAACTGGTGCAAAACCTAAAAATTCTTTAGAAAATTTCTCCTTTAGATATCTAAATACGTACATATGTTGATTCACTTAGATTTGGCTATTTTAACCTGTGATGGAGTTATGATCACAACAGTACTATTTTTAATTGCAGCCATGTCCCCATTTAGATCTCTCACATGATCCCCTAATCTATTTAATATCTCATTCAATCTGTTCTGCTGCTTTTTCAGAGGATCATAATCTAAAATAACTATATTATTTTGCTTCAGCTCTGCTATAACTACCTCTATGTCCCCCTCAGCTCTTAGAGTTATCTTCTTCACATAGAATTTAGCAGGGGGAGTAACTGCATCACCCACTTCATCCATAGCAATCAGATCTTCTATATTTACACTCTCCCTATGTTGTGGTTGGCTCTTGCCGAATATCTTATCCAATAATCCCATAGGATTCACCCTTAATAATTTTATTGATGTAGTA
>JAVYLQ010000023.1:0-7634 GCA_038740615.1 Candidatus Anstonellales archaeon
TAGATGTAACTCTGATCTCATTAAGATTCACTTCTTTTATATATCCGTTTGTTGATCCCACAATCATCCTATCAGAAGTAATTACTCTAAGAGGAGTACCTGTGATACCTTTTACTCCACCTGCGGCTCGACCAGCAGTTCTTAACTCATCAATTCTAAATCTGATTGCCTTACCTTCTTTAGATACAACTGTAATATAATCATTATTCAAATAGTTCACATCAACCACTCTCTCCCTTTCAGATATTACTCTAGCCTTGCTTCTAACGATATCTAATCGCATTCTCTTTATAGCTCCTCGCTCAGTTAGTATAACTATTTCTCTATCATAGTATGGTAATATTTTTACAATCTTGCCCTGAATTCCATACTTGGAGATCTCCTCAAAAGGATCGTCTCTGTCTCTTGTATCCATGCTATTAACATCTATCTTATACATCTCTCCTTCCTCTGTAAATACGGCTATTTTAGATCTGTTGTTAACTATTACCAATCCCAAAACACCATCCCCATACTTGATACCAGTTCTCTTAAATCTATCTGTTATCTCCGGTTCAGCAATTTTCTTTAGACCTCTATCACTATATACTATCCCAACCTGATAATCATAATCCTGAATTATCACATTATGATCTATCTGCGTTCTCCTAGGAACACCATATTTGTGTTTTATCTCCTCCAGCTCGGCAATCAATGTAGGTATAGGATCAGAGATTATCCTCTCCTGCTCAGCAATCATATTGATCAGTTTGGCTCTCTCTTCTATTAGCTTGCCAAGTTCCTGCTTCCTCAAGGATCTCAAATTCATATCTAGGATATAACCTATCTGTTGATCATTCAAACCCATCTCCTTGAGTTTGAGTTCTGGAACATCTTCCTCTTTAAGAATCCTGATTATCATGTCAATATTCTGAACTGCAAAAATCATACTCTCTACTTTCTCCAGAGATTTTCTATATTTATCTCTGAAATGTTGAGCTCTTCTGACTATAATCTGCTTTCTGAATTCAATAAACCTAGATAATATCTCTGGGATACCCATAGTAACTGGTTTTCCCCCATCTAAAACCACTATTCTTGCATTTATAACTTTCCTCAACATGGTTTGATTTAGGATACTATTAATTATATGCTCCGGTTTATAGTTTCGATCAATAACAATCTCTATTTGGATATCTTTGCCACTTCTATCTACCACACTCTTTATCCCTCTAACCTTTCCCTCATCCTTAAGTCTGAGTAGATCTCTTACAATATCTATCTTAGCAACCCCATAAGGTATTTCCTCTATTATAATAGAATTCCGTTCTGTATCTATTCTATATTTAGCTACTAATTCAATCTTTCCAATCCCACTAGTCATATAGTTCTCATCCATTCTATACAATATCCCTCCTGTGGGGAAATCCGGTCCTTTAATGTATTTAAGAGGATCCTCTCCACGTATTATTGCTATAGTCCCATCTATTATTTCCACTAAATTGTGGGGAGGTATTTCTGTAGCAATTCCAACAGCTATTCCGGAAGCACCATTCACCAACAGATTAGGGAACCTTACGGGTAGAACCTTGGGCTCCTTGATAGAATTATCAAAATTATCCTGAAATTCAACTACATCATATGGAAGATCTCTGAACAATTCCTCAGCAATCTCAGATAATCTAGCCTCTGTATATCTCATGGCAGCAGGAGGATCTCCATCAATGCTTCCGAAATTTCCCTGTCCCTCTATAAGAGGATGATTCATAGAGAAAGGTTGCGCCAATCTAACCAGAGCCTCATAAATAGGAGCGTCTCCATGAGGATGATATTTACCTAGAGTCTCTCCAACGATTCTAGCAGATTTCTTGAAAGGTTTATTATGCATCAATCCTAATTCATACATTGAGTATAGGATCCTTCTCTGCACAGGTTTTAAGCCGTCTCTAACATCTGGTATAGCCCTACCAGTAATAACACTCAGGGCATAAGTAAGATAGCTTGATTTTAAATTCTGCTCAAACGTTTCATTTATCAGTTTCATAAGTATCACACATCCAGATCTCTGATTAGATTAAAATTATCTATTATGAATTGCTTTCTCCTATCTGTACTCTTACCTAACAACCAATCAACTAGCTCACTAGCCTGTTTAGCATCCTGGATAGTTATAAGCTTTAACACTCTCCTAGCAGGATCCATAGTGGTTTCCCACAATTGATCAGGATTCATCTCTCCTAACCCTTTGTATCTCTGAACCTCAGAGGCATCCAACTCTCTAACCAAATTATCCCTTTCTATATCACTATATGCGTAGTATATTTTCCCCTTACTGATTACTCTGTATAATGGTGGAACAGCTACGTATAATCTATTCTGAATTATCAGTTCAGGTAATTTCCTGTAGAATAGTGCCAACAATAAAGTCCTTATATGACTACCATCTACATCAGCATCAGTCATTATTATAACCTTACCATATCTGAAGCCTGTCTTAGGATTTCCTACAGCAGCTAATACATCCTTTATCTCCTTGTTGTTAATTATCCTATCAGCATCAGATTTCTCCACATTTAGAATTTTACCTTTGAGGCTCAATATTGCCTGTCTGTATCTATCTCTAGCCATCTTAGCAGATCCTCCTGCACTCTCTCCCTCTACAATAAACAATTCTCTCTCTTCAGGATCATTTGATAGGGCATCTGCCAATTTCTCTATCAGATTCTTAGTGGGTATAATATCTTTCTCTCGACTCTGTTCAAGCTCTTTTCTAGATCTATAGTTTATAAAAATCCTTCTTATTAGATCATCCAGATTATTTCTGTTCTCCCAATTCTGAAATTCAATATCAAAAATCTCTGATATGGGTTTCTTAACCCTAGAATCTGCTAATTTCTCTTTGGTTTGACTGCTGAAATTCGGCCCATTCAAATACACAGCTACAATCCCTACCATACCATCCCTTATGTCATCTAGTTTTATATCGATATTCCTCCGTTCCTGCATTATTCTTCTTAGTCTCCTATAGAGACTATTCATAAAACTATCTATATGATCCCCTGCATTGGTTGATATGTTATTAACAAAACCTCTGATATTATAACCATATCCTTCCATCCGATATCCAAATCCTATTCTAATCACCACCCCATCCAATTCTCCCTGTATAATAATAGGACCTATATCCACTTTACCATTTAGATAATCTGATATACCTGTTTCACTTCTGAATACAAGTTCCTGCCCACCATACCTTAGAATTATCTCTAAACCTGGAGTTAGGTATTTCAACATCTCTAATCTATCTATTAGAGAAGTTATATCTAGAGTAGAATCTCCGAATATCTCTGGATCAGGTATAAAGGATACTTCAGTACCATGCTCTTCTGTATCTCCTATCTCTTTTACACCACTGATTATCCTGCCTTTTCGACTCTCTATCACTTTTATTCTACCATCTCTCCTAGATACAACTTTTAGATATTCTGATAGTGCATTTACTGCTTTCAACCCTACTCCATGTAATCCACTACTTATCTTGTAGTTATTATCATCGAATTTTCCACCAGAATGTAAATGAGTCAACAATAGTTCAAGAATGTCCTTCCCCCTTTTCTCATCGATGCCTGTTGGTATTCCTCTACCATTATCAGAGATCCTTATCATCTTACCATCTAATTCTATAACAATCCTGTTTGCATAACCTGCTAGATACTCATCGATAGAATTATCCAGAATCTCGTTTACCAGTTGTAAAATCCCCCTACTATCAGTAAATCCGATGTACATTCCAGGCCTCTTTCTGATTGCCTCAACAGCATCTAATATTTTAATATCCTCTGCACTATAATCAACCATTTTTCTCTCTATTTATATAATGTAAATATATTTATATATATAACTTAAAGATTGTATTTGATTAGGAAATCTTTCATAATATCTTTCTTACCAAACACTAGAACTCTGATTCCATATTTTGAAAAACTCACTAGAGAGTACTTTTCACCCTCCACTTCTATATCCTTATCCTCAGCTATGATCTTAGACATTACAGCTTTAACCATTGTTTTGCTATTACCAGAGTATAGAAACTCACCATCACTGAACAGAACTGCAATATCCCCATAGTAATCATCGAACATGTTTCTCAATTTAATTTTTAGAACTTCTGACTTAGGTATGTCCAATCTCTTTATCATTCCCTCTGTAACTACATAATCAGGATTCTCCTCAACAAATCTCTTTGCGAACCAGGAACGCCATGCCGCAGGTATCATAGTTAGAGAAGACATATTCACTGCCCCAAACATCTTTATCTCTCTCTTAACATGATCTTTCCAGAAAGTGTAATTGTTCTCAGCATCTCTATAGAGGTTTTTATACTCTGTTCTCAACTCATCTATCTTAAATGTATAATTTTTAATCTTCTGATAAACTTCATATAGCTGAGATAACGAATTGGAATTATTAATTTCCAGCTGTAATGAATCTATAGGAATACTATTCACAAATTCTAGGTACTTAGATACATCTACGCCATCAACTATTCCTTTACCCAATTCCTGTCTAAATTCAGAAATACTATTCTTAAGATTGCTCAATTTTGAAGATATTGTAGATTTATTTATCAGATCAGAATAGCTAGTATAGAACTCTTGCCCTCCTATCAAACCTTTCACATGATCTAGAATGAATTCAAAGAGGTTCTTAGAGAAAAACACAATTCCAAATATCACTATATAAAAAGTCATATCTAATTTTAGCATATCAACAAATAGAGAGAGGGAAATCTGATTGAAGTATATGTTTTGAGATAGAGATGCATATTCAATAACTATTGCAATAGCTGCTGCAATACTTCCTTTAACTAAATTAGCATATATCTCAGTGTTATGATACCCTAATGCTCTTTTGATAGGTGCAGGATCCTTGTGTAAGTAGTAATTCAATACTGAGCTCAAGTAACTAACTCCACCAATAATAATTCTATAAGCTATATAGAGCATAGCTAACACTATCCCAACACTCAGATATGATTTTTTAGTCACTGAATATATAATCTCATAATATGTTCTGATAGTTGTAAAGAAAGATTGTAATAATTCGGATATTACTGGAATGTTGTCTGTAGGTAATACAGATTCTACTATAACATCTAACACAGGAGGTCTAGTGTAGAATTGGATATTGGAACTGATTATAAAATTTGATCCAGATGAGAAAGAGGAATAGTTGAGTTGGGGAATTCTAATGTTCACATCTCTTGTTGATGGATCTGTTCTGACTACATAGATCTCTACAAAACCCCTTGGACGTATACTGAAATTCATTTGCTTAAGAGAGATACATCTAACTTCCTGATTGAACGGATGGTTGTAGGTTAGATAATCATATATATAATACCAATATATTGCTTGAGAAGGTTCATATAGGCCTAATACAGAATATTTTCTGTTCATCAGATCATTAAAATCCTGGGGGATAGAACCTCTAGGTAATCTCTCTAGACATAGTTGCTCAGTTAAATCAGTTTTCAATTTCTCCACAAATTCAGTTTCATTCTGGATAAATATAGGCGAGATTACATCAAATGCTCTGGGATAGATATATCTATAAATCTCTACTGAATAGGATCTGTCTGCATATCTTATCTCCAGTTTGTGATAGTTATCTATATATACTCCTAGATCAGTATTGTTTATAGAGTAGGCAACATCTATCCTAGATGATGTTTGTGATAGAGTAAGTATTATAAGAAGACTATAGATTAGAATAAGCATACTTATATAGAGGAGCTAATTTTTTAATATTATACATTTCCAAAATCTTCGAATAATCCTGTTCTGATTCTCTAACCATCTCTACCTTGTGAGGCAGTTCTTTCATATCTTTGAAAACACAGATGTCATCAAACATATAAGATAGAGGAGATTTTGAGCTCAATACCACTTTTCCTCCTCTAGCCATATTTTTAATCATAAATAGATCAATAAATTGATCCTGGTATCCGTGATAGTATATACCTGCATCAAATTCTTTTGAAATCTCTCTTATATCTAGATTCTTATGTGGTTTTCCATATATCCTTGGATTATTTGTATATATCTTTATCTTCAGACTAGGCATCAAGTTTGCAAGAGTATGACTATGATCGATTAGAATGTTTATATTTGAGGTCTTGTTCAGGAATTTATAGTTGTACACATCAAATGCTATTAACAGGTCATTATCAAATTCATCACCATAATTATCGATATTCAAACCCAAAGGTAATATATACTTAGGTTTTAGATATGGGGAATTAATTTTAGTCGGTAATACAAGAACAGAATCTTTCAGAAGGAAGTTTAGATATTTAGATATAAGATTGTTAACAAGAGTATTATCAGTATATGGATCCCTTAGGAAGGTATAGAACAGTGTTTTTTTGGTCTGATTAGATAGATATTTAGCCAACAATCCAGAATATCCAAATGAGAAAGAATGTATTATATCTATCTTTTCCCTATCAACTATCTTCTTAAGATTGTTTATTTCAGTAATTGGAGGTTGTTTAAACATATAGAAATTCTCCCCATCTCTCTCCTTTCTAGATACTACATATACAGTTATATCATAATTTTTCAATTCTCTTGCGAGTTCTGCAACTATATCAAGATGGTAATTTAGGTAATGATCTAATATGTATAGAATCTTCACAATTAAAAATATACAAAAAAGAATTAAAAAAGAAATGGAAAGCTCCTAAGTTTAGGAGCTTCTTAGCTGTGCTAGGAATTGTTCAACAGCCTGTAGTGTATCTGCTGCTTCCCATCCTGCTACTACTATCTTACCCTGAGCAACTTCTCTCACAAGTACTCTGTTTGTAGCTGATAGAGGATTCTGAGTTCCTTGAAGTACATCTGCAGTCTTGGAGTTAACTACAGGACCTCCTACTAGTATTACTGTGCCAGCTGAGGCCTCTGGGCTATTATCTAGAACAACTACATCTGGGTAACCAGTTGTGTATGCAGGTGTTGCAACCATCATACTAGTTGTTCTAGTAGTTCCGTCTCTTATTACTGCTCTAACATTGCTCAGATCTGGGGTTGCTACTCCACCAGAAACTGTACCTACTAATCTTGTCTCTACATTAATCCTATCTACTCTTACCTTGATATCAGTACCAGGCACATCTCTAGTCTCACCTTCCACTAGATTCTTCAACTGTACTGACTCTGGCTCCACTGTACCCATATCTGTTGCCTTAAAGAATAGCTGAGCTCTTCTTACCTCTCTAGGAACTTTGATTGTTCTAGTAGCCCCTGTACCTGAAACCTCTGTACCTCTAGGAGTTATAAACAAGGTATCATGACTACTACCTGAACTAGTATATCCATAATTATCAAAGTATGTTCCAGCACTGGTATAGAAATAAGTTACTTCATCATCATTGCTGGCGAAAGAGACTAACTTCTTATTAGTTGTATCTGCTATTAATTCAATACTACCCGATCTATCTATGGTATTAACTTTACCTACGTCTTCAAATAACACTATCTGGAGAGGTGCAATTGCAAATTTTATTTCACCATATAGATTACCTAGAGGTCTATAAGGTAGAGATAGAGGTGCTGGACTATTATGTAACTAGTGGAAGTGGTAGTCCTGGTAGC
>JAVYLQ010000024.1:0-7401 GCA_038740615.1 Candidatus Anstonellales archaeon
AGAGATCTTAATGGAAAAATCCAAAGATGAACAAGAGAGAAGGGATTCTAAAGGTTTGTATAATTTGTTGAACCTTTATTGATATAATTAATTTAAAAATTTCTCTTAAATATCATATAAATATGAGCAGCATCAAGAATTTCAGAGAGATAATTGACATAGATCTAGAGAGTATAGATAGGATCCTCAAGTCTGATGATAAGAATGCCGCTTTAGATATGAGGGATCTGATCCATAGGAGAAACGATTTCTTACTTGATAGTAAAAAATTCCTGAAAAAAACTTATGAAACAGAGTTAATTAAACACATAAAAGAAGATCTTGAAAAGTTGGAAAAACCAACTGACAATTATCCAAAAAGAAATGTCAAAGTTATAAAAGCTGGCTTTGGAGGAGGGAAGACTCATACATTAATTTATTTCTATCATTATGCCATTTCAAAAGGATGGAGGGTAATCGCCTATACTGGTAATCAAAATGATCTAACTATTTGGGAAAATTTTGAATACGAAATCACAAACAACTATTCTCATTCAAAAGACGTACCAAGCAAAGAGAGATTGCAGGATATTATAAATAACATAACTACTCCTACAATATATCTTGTTGATGAGTTAGTTGAAGAGATATCCTCCAAGAGTCCTGAGATAGCAGGTCATTATGCATCTCAGGTAATTACTTTCATAAGAAATCTGATAGAGATCTCAGAATCTAACAGAAATTTATATATATTAATAACCTTACCAGACGAAGATGATTATAAATCTTCGGATAATGTTAGGACATTTATCAGAGATATGGAGCATAGACTTAAAAGATATATCTCAACTATTACCCTGGCATCAGATTATAATAAATACGAGCCATATAGAATAATTAGAAAGAGTCTGTTTGGAGATTATTCACAGAGTGATATTGATGAGCAGGTCAAACTGATCGTGGATTATTTTAAAAAGAGTGGAGCATTGGATAGTAAACAATATACGATGTACTTGCAACAATTTCAAGAGAGTTATCCATTTTTGCCAGAAGTGATAGAACTTATCCATGACAGATACTCTTCAATATTTCAAAAAAACAGACATATTATTAAATTTTTAGCATTAGTTCTAAAATCTATACACTTATCCGGTAAACCTAGAAAGTACATTGGATTAGGGGATATCGACCTAGATGATAAGGAAATTCAGGGATTCTTGAAGAATATATTCACAAGTAATTCGAAAATAGTTTTTGAAAAAACTATTGATGAAATGAGAATTTTAGATAAGGATAAGCTGTTGGTTAAGAGGGCAATCACATCCATTTTACTCCAATCATTACCTACTGATGCATTTGCTAGAATCGATAATAAATCTATCTTAAGAAATGCTAGCTTATACGCATATCTTGAACATGCTAGAATTGAATACGAAAAGCAATTAATACAGGCAATAGATGAGAACTTACCAAATTTTTTATATCTAAATAAAAATAGTACAACTAATGAATATGTATTTAGATCCTTCTTAAATCTAGAACACATAATCAGATACAAATTAAATCAATTAAAATCGTCTAGAGATTTCTCCAGAATCAAAGATAAAATAGTTAGAAAATATCTTAGTGAGTACATTAGAGAAGAGTATAATAGATATAATAAGAGAGATTTTGAGATAGTCTTAGAAACTTTGGAGGATGCTAATACTGTTTATAATATAGATACCCCCAAGCTGAAGTTTCTATTCTATTATGAAATGTCATATGATGATCTGATGGAGAATATGAAAAATATTCTTATCAAAAGAGATGAGAATAAAGATAGGATATATAAAAATGCACTTATATTTATAAATCTGCAAAATTTAGGGGTCACTGAAAAGATTTTAGAAATGGAGATTATGAAACAGATAGAAATTAATAGAGAACTAGATTCCTATTATGATGATGAAGATCAGTTAAAGCTGGCTAAGAATGAACTTAAAAATAGATTAAATAGAGTAAAAGAAGAGATAAATAAATCTCTATACAAAGTTAAGTTAGAGGTATATCTCCCATATCTAGATAAAAATGCTTCAGATTTTAAATTCAATAATAGGCTCCTCAGAGCTGAAGATGATACTTGGAAAAACATTTTCCAGATGCTTGAGAGTAAATTTACCGATTTGGATATAAGAAAAAATCGTTTAGAGATAGATATTTTAAAACAGATGTTAGAGAAAATGTTATTGAATAATGATTATATAGAAGTTGAAAGAGTATATCAGGAATTTATGAAAATGCCCGGCAATCCAAAATTATTAAACTCAAAGGTAATAACTAATACGATTGAGCAAAATCATAATGAATTCAAAGAGTATAGAATTGAATTAGATAATAGAGGTAATGAGATTATTCTGAAAAACAAGGAGGATATTATAGAAAAACAGAAATTATCTTCTGTTCCTGCATCCAATTCATTATCAAATGTAACCTCTGATTTGAATGATCGGCCAGAGTCCGATATGGTTAAGGAAATAAGTTTCTCTGATTTGATCATTGTAAAAAATTCAGACGATACAGACAAGATTAAAGCTAAAATAAGAGCATTGGAGTCATATTCTAATATTATTGATATAACACTAGAGATTAAGTTAAATATAAGATCTAAGAAAGATCCAGATTCTCCTCCCATTGATAAAGAAGTCATAGATAGAATTGAGAAAGATTTGAATGCTCTTAGGAAAGTGATTGAGGAGATAAAATTGGGTTATAATAGAAATTCGGATTGAGGAAATAAACTTTTAATTATTTTAAACCTAACTGCATAATTTATGATCGATATGGATTATCTAAAAAACTATTATGAATTACTTAACTCAAAAGCACTGGAGCAGTTTAAAATAGCTAGAGAAGCAAGAAAGAATGGTTTTGATCCGGAAGTAGATGTGGAAATAAGCCTAGCTAGAGATTTAGCTGATAGAGTAGAGAGCTTACTGAATATAAGTGGTGTAAAGGAGAAAATGCGAGAATTAGAATCACAAGGGATGGCTAGAGATATGATAGCATTTGAAATCACAAGAATGGTTGCTAGAGGGGAGTTAATAGGTATCGTAGATAGAGAAAAGAGGATCGATATGGCTGTGAGGGTAGGTACAGCCATTCTTACTGATGGGGTACTAGTGGCTCCTACAGAAGGTATATCTAAGGTTAAGATAAAAAGAACTAAAGATGGGGAATACGTAGCTATCTATTACTCAGGACCTATAAGAAGCGCTGGGGGTACTGCTGCAGCTCTTACAGTTCTATTGGCAGATCTTGCTAGGAGAGAGAATAGAATCCCAGAGTACAAGGCAAGTGATAGAGAGGTGTTCAGGATAGTGGAAGAAGTAAATATATATGATCGAGATGTGGCTAGATTGCAATACAAACCTCCAGATAGTGATGTGGAGAAGATTGTTAGAGGACTAACTGTTCAAGTAAATGGTGAGCCTACAGAAGATCTCGAAGTGATGAATTACAAAGGTGTTGATACAGTTGAAACAGACCGTATCAGAGGAGGAGTTCCATTAGTATTATGTGAAGGTATTGCACAGAAGAGCAAAAAACTCAAGAAATATGTGGAAAAGTTAAAAATTGATGGTTGGGATTTTTTAGATAAGTTAGAAGGAATAAAGATATCTGTTAGTTCTGATGTGAAAGTGGATGCTAGTTATTTAGAAGGAACTGTTGCAGGTAGACCTATCATAGCATATCCTTCTGCTAAAGGAGGTTTTAGAATCAGATATGGTAGGAGTATGACAAATGGGTTGATGGCTAAAAATGTCCATTATAAAACATTAATGTTATTAGGAGGGTTTATCGCTAATGGTACGCATATAAAGATAGAGAAACCTGGAAAAGGGGCTATAATAACAGCACATGACAATATTCACCCCCCTGTAGTTAGACTTAAGAACGGTGATGTTATTATAGATCCTCCAGAAGAATTACTAGATCAAGTTGATAGAATACTTTTTCTAGGGGATATACTAACTACATATGGCGATTTTTTAAAAGCTAATAATCCTCTTTCTCCTTCACCATATGTTGAAGAATGGTGGGTTCTAGATAACCCAGGTGTGGATCCACCGAGGGATTGTGAAGAGGCATATAGAATTGCAAAAAATAATAATACTCCATTGTATCCCAAGTATGTTCTGTTCTGGAGAAATATACAGATACATGATCTGAAGAGATTGGCTAGTAACCTTATAGAACTTCAAGATTATTCTGAGATTATTTTAGATAGTGGCGTGAAAGATATTCTTGAAAATATATACTTACCTCATAGATACATTGATGGTAAGATTATAATAGATAGATTTTACTCTAAGATCTTGATGCTAAATCTAGGTGGTAAAGATGGATTGAGAATAATTTTGGAAGATAATGAGGAGACAGATATACTGAAACTACTAACCAAAGCTGCTGGAGTGATAATTCCTGATGTTGTAGGTAGTTATGTTGGAGCTAGAATGGGAAGACCGGAGAAAGCTAAAGAGAGAGAAATGGATGGGTCTCCTAATATATTATTCCCTTTAGGAATGCAGAGGGATTTTAAGAGATACGATGGGGAAGATGTGGAAGTAGCTAGATTTAAATGTAAGGTTTGTGGTATTAATACAATATATCCGAAATGTCAAAAATGTGGTAATAGAACTGTGTTTATAGGTACATATCAGGGTAAGCTTCATCAGATATATGATCTGAATTCTGAATTGAGAAGACTAATACAATCGTATGGAACTGTGGAAAAATTCAAAGGTGTTAAAGGACTATTCAGTAAGAATAAAATTCCTGAGTATATTGATAAGGGTTATATAAGAGCCAAGTACGGGATTCCTGTAAATAAGGACGGTACTTCAAGATTCGATGCGATAAATATAACCATGACCCATTTTAGACCTAAGGATATAAACGTTAGTGTTGATAAATTGAAAGAGCTGGGATATAGCATTGATTACAAAGGAGAGCCTCTTGAGAGAGATGATCAAATAGTTGAATTATATCTTCAGGATATAATAGTACCTAGAGTTGCTCTAGACTATCTATATCGAGCTGGTAAGTTTATAGATGACATATTAGTTAACATCTATGGTAAATCTCCCTATTATAAGTTTAAAAGTCCAGAAGATGTAATAGGAACGCTAGTGATAACTCAATCTCCTCATACATCGGCTGGGATCCTAGCTAGAGTAATAGGATGGACAGATGTTAATGGTATAATGGCCAATCCGTTCTTACATGCTGCTAAGAGGAGAAATGTGGATGGTGATGAAGATTCTATATTTCTGTTGCTGGATGGATTTCTAAATTTTTCTAAACACTATCTAGAATCTAAAACAGGAGGTCAGATGGATGCACCCATTGTATTAATACTAAATATAAATCCTAAAGAGGTAGATGATGAAGTCTACAATATCGAGATAGAACCATACAATCTAGATTTTTACAGAGCCACCTTGAGCTCAAAGATGCCTTCTGAAGTTAAAATCAAAATAGTACAGAATGTTCTGGATAAATTCAGCTATCCCCTATTTACACTCACTCATATCCAGGATAGATTAGTTAGAGGGCCTCTAGTTTCTGCGTATAAGAGATTAGATAATATGAGAGATAAAATTGATGAGGAGCTGAATGTTATGAAAAAGATTGCTGCTATTGATATGAAAGATGCAGTTCAGAGAATAATAAACGATCACTTTTTCCCAGATATATATGGAAATCTTAGAAAATTTTCAAAACAAGAGTTTAGATGTAAGAAATGTAATACTAAATACAGAAGACCTCCTCTGAGTGGGAGATGTTTAGAGTGTGGTGGGGAATTGCAATTAACTATCACAAAAGGAAGTATACAGAAATATCTAGATATTGCAATTAAATTAGCTGATGAATATCAGATCGATCCATATTATTTAGGTAGATTAAAGTTGATAAAGATGAGTGTTGAGAGCATGTTCGGCCAGGATAGTGAGAAAAAGCAAGGGGGAGGTTTGGATGGAATCATTGTTAAATGAGGGATTGGCCTCTGTAGATATATCAGGAGTTTTCTACAACCCTTATATGAAGTTAAGTAGGGATATATCTGTAGAAGTTATTAGAAGAATAGATGATGAATTAGAAATTCTGGATGGTTTTTCAGCATCAGGTATAAGAGGAATCCGTTACAATTTGGAGAGTAAGAATGTTAAGAGAGTAGATTTTTTAGACTTTAATCAAAGTGCAATCGATAAAATTAGAAAAAATATTAATATTAACGGCATAGATGGGAATATTTTCAAAACAAAATTCGAAGATTTTCAAGATTTTAATAACTATAACTTCATTGAGATAGATCCTTTTGGTTCTCCATCCAAATATATACCCATCGTTATATCTAGAATGAGAAGAGATGTATTCTATCTATCTGTTACAGCTACAGACACAGCTGTATTGTGTGGAAAACATTGGCAAGCATGCATAAGGAATTATATAGCAAGACCTATAAGAGATAGAACCTGTCATGAGACAGGATTGAGGATATTGATAGCTTACATAGCTAAGATAGCTTTTATATATGATTATAATATTACTCCTCTTATGAGTTTTTACTATAGACATCAGATGAAAACAATCATACAATTACGTAAAGATATAAGATCGATACACGATAGCCTTGGGAAAATAGATTTTATTCATTTGGATGATAATCTAAACAAAGGAATAGGAATAGGGGCTAGAAATGCTGGTCCTCTCTGGATAGATAAATACTATTCTGAAAGATATCTAGATATCCCAATTCCCCTAGTTAAACAGATCTCTCAGGAGATAAATATACCGTTTCACTATGATCTACATGAATTAGCAGAATTCTATAAAATTCCAAAAATACCAAAATTAGATTATATTATAAGGGAATTGGGCGGATCTAGAACACATTTCAATCCAAAAGGGATAAAATGGGATAGGAATATTGGCGAATTAGTGGAATTCATCAGATCTCAGCTCTAATTCACATATAACAATTATTGAAGCTAGAATAATAAGATCTAATGGAGAAGTGAGGTTAAAATGATTATATCAAGAGTTCAGGGTATTCCTTTTGATTACGAAATCTATCTCATCTATGATCTTGTAGATATTAGATTTTACGTAGATTGTGTATTTGTGAATATAGTTTTGATCTGTTGTGTCGATTATATTTTTTGCATTAATCTTAGCTTCATGAACAAGCTTTAGTATTTTCTGAACATCAGATAGCTTTACACTAATATCGTTATGAGATTCTATTTTAGAATTATAATCCCCTCCTGTCAGCTTTAATAATATATTTGATAGATCTTTTCTAATCTTTAGCAACTCTTGTCCAGGGATCTCTAAATTAAAATCTCCTTTTGCAAATAGATAATGTATTTTTGGATC
>JAVYLQ010000025.1:0-7391 GCA_038740615.1 Candidatus Anstonellales archaeon
CGTTCAGAAACCTAATGTGAAATGGGAGCAGGTTGGAGGTCTGAAAAAAGTTAAGGAGGAGCTTAAGGAAATCATTCACTATAGTCTGAATAATCCAGAGATTATGGAGAGATTCGGACTTACACCTATTAGAGGGGTATTGCTGTATGGACCTCCTGGAACTGGAAAGACATTATTGGCTAAAGCTGCTGCAACAGAGGCTAATGCCAACTTTATAGTTATCAATGGACCCGAGGTGTTCAGTAAGTGGGTAGGGGAAAGTGAGAAAAATGTAAGAGAGGTTTTCAAGAAAGCGAGACAGACAGCTCCATGCATTATATTCATAGATGAAATCGATGCAATAGCATCCACTAGAAGTTCTGACGAGGCAGAGAGTGTAGAGAGAAAAGTGGTAAATGCACTACTAACAGAGATGGATGGTATAAAGAACAATAGGAGAATATTGATAATAGGAGCTACTAATAGAATAGATATTATTGATCCTGCTCTATTACGACCTGGTAGATTTGATAGGAAGATTGAGATAGGGATTCCTAATAGAGAAGAGAGATTAGAGATATTAAAAATACATACTCAGAAGATGCCTCTGGATAGTGATGTTAAATTAGAACAATTGGTAGATATGATGGAGAATTATACAGGAGCAGATATATCTGATGTTGCTAGAGAAGCTGCTATGAATGCACTTAGAGCTAATGCGGATAAGGTAAAGCAAGAGCACTTCATAGCTGCAATAGAGAGTAAAAAAAATAGAGCTGTGAATAATCCAAAAGGCTATATATGAAACTTGGAAAATATGTGATACTCAAAGATAAGCAATTCTACACTGTGGATATGAGGCTGATTGGAAATGCTGTGGAAGCAACCAGGGAGCTAGCTAATACCTATAACCTTTTACATATTCGGGATATAGATTTGGAAAGAGGGGTTATTAAGAATCTAGATATATATGATAAGCTAACTTATTACATAAATGTTCAGGTAGAGATTCACAGAGAATTACTGGGATTGGAAAGATTGTTGGAGTTTCAGGTTAGATTAGTAGCAATTCCAGGGATAGCAAGCAAATATAGCTTATATAAAGCTATAATGATCGATCGATATGATCAGTTGGTGGATGATATAAGAGATGTTATCGTCTCTGATCCAGCTCTAATTGATGGGTTATTAGGTAAATACAGGGTAATGACATTAGGATTCAGAGATAGGCGAGTATTTCTAGCTATTGACATGTAAGTACGTGTTGGCATTCTTTTGTATCTAGAGGGACCCCTCCTAAAAATATTCTGATGTAACCTAGGTATGGTATTCTAACAATAGGTTTACCTATTATTCTGGATGAGTTGAAAGGATAATTGCCAAATTGAAAATCAAATATATTATTATTATCCCCTTTTGTAAAGTATAGACAATTATTCCCATCGCAAAGTATAAACTGGACTCTGTGTATTATAAACCCAAATCTATAGAAGATATCTTTGGGATTTGGAGCATATACCACAGGATCCCCATTTTTAGGAGAGACTTTATATCTCTCTCCATTAACTTCAAATCCAGATACGCATATCTCCTGAATGTTACCTGTTCTGGTACACTTATCGTAGAAAATCTTCAAATCTCCGTAGATCTCTACAAATCTTTCTGGATGCTCATAAAACTCTTTACATATACTACCTTCCCCTTTTGCTTCACAATACAACCAAATGCTTCTACCTAGATTGTAAGTGTAATTCCCATAGATCATGATAGGGGATGGATTGAATTTACCCTCTAATCTAATGCTATTAATATTACTAGCATCGCCTATTATCAGAATATCTCCCTGTCTATAATTAGGTTCCATTGAACAACTTGGGATTACGGACAGAATCGGTCGGAAGGTATTTGAAGGAAAAATCAGTACTGGTTCTGGACTTGGAGCAGTACCTATTAACAAACCTACAACCTGAGTCAATACGATAACTCCTAATATAGTGATAAATAATTCCTTGATAGTGTTCATCCCTCCCTTATCTTTAGATGATCTCTTTATGTCTAGATAAGCCCCGTATACGATAACAAAGAATATCCCAAAACCAAAAATTACATTCTTAGTTATTAAGTACAATACAAGAAATATCCCGATCCATAATAATTGAACTTTCAGATCTTCTAGTTTAAAAACATCCATATCTTTTCAATAGCACTAAAAAAGTTTAAAAGATTTCTAGGTTTAAATAAAATGAGCCGGTGTAGCTCAGCTGGGTAGAGCGCCAGACTCATAAGGATTAAATATCCGGTGCTACCTGGAGGTCGAGGGTTCAAATCCCTCCACCGGCATATCTACTTAAACCCTATTTTTCAACTAGCTGTAAGTGATGTTATCTAGACAAGTCAATAGATGTTAGATATTTCTAGTATATGGGATTCTGATAGGAAGAGTAACTATTCTAAAACTTTAGCCCCATTCTCTTCTACTAGAATAGTTCTCTCGTATTGTGCTACTACCTTACCATTTTTCTCTTTTAACTCAGGGTATACATCTAAAAAATCATTTAAGTATAATTCTCGAAGACTCATGTTGGTAACAGTCTCTCCAAATACGGATGCTAGCCATCTCTTAGCAAATGGGAGAGCTCTGTAATTATTCAGTATATGTTCATAGACTCTAAGGGATGATCGTGGAACTCTTGACTTATTAAAATCTATAAGTGAAAATATTTCAATCTTTTTCGTGTCTACTACCACACCACTACCATCTGGATATGTTGCAAATACCTCTATAGCAAATCTATCCCCTACTTTGAATCTATACTGATTGCCGTCTCTAACAGCAGGTACTGATGGTTCGTCATGTATTATATGTTCCGATATTCTATGGCCTGTTAGATTAGAGATAGGTTTGAACCCTCTATTAGATAGATGATCTTGGATTAATCCAGAGACCTCATCTATAGTAACATCTGGTTTTATCATGGCAATAGCCTTATCAACACTCTCCTTAGTAGCTTCTATGAGTTCTTTGTGCTTACCACTCAGATTAATACTTATTGCATTGTCAACTATTCCTGTTTCTGTAATATAACCAAAATCAATTTTTACTAAATCATCTTCAGCTACTGTCCTATGCTCTCTAAAACTAGCAGTAGAATGTGCAGCTATCTCATTGATAGATACATTTACAGGGAAAGCTACATCATAACCTTCATTAATGATTATCTCTTCTATAGATTCGCATATATCTCTTACATTCACATCTATTATTACAATGCTATCTATTTCATCTAATATCTTTCTGTAAATACTCATGCACTTTTTTATGTAGATTGGATTTTTATTCTTTATCTTCCTCATCTAGGATTCTATATCCTTGGGATCCTCTCTTTTTGAGTATATAATAAGATAAAATTCCTATTAGAACCAATAAAAACACTAATGCATATGGTCTTAAATCCTGCTGTTGCTGAACATTTGTAGATCTGACAGCTGTTGGTTTGGAATTCTTCATGTAATTTATAGCGTCTTTTATTCTGTTTTCTTCTAGCATATTGTCTATTTTAGCTACATCTTCAGCAGAGTATTTGTCTAATAACAATCTGATCCTAGCCTTAGCAATCTCGTATTGAGATATGATTTTAGATTCCAATTCTCTCAATCTCTCCTGAGCTCTTGGCTCATCATATATCATCATCTCATAAATCCTCCCCAGTTCATCTCTAACTCTTTTCGGATCCAAATCAAAATACTCCTTTACGTAATCCATTTCGTATCTATCGATGATGCTAGTATTTATAGATACATTTTTTGATCTCTCACTCAATCTCTCCATCTCCTGTAATGCTGATAGATTTCCTGCTAATACTTTCTGATACAGATAGGATAGGTATGCATTCCCTTCGCTACTTCTCAGGATACTTTTCAGATTGTTATATATCTTTTTAGCATAATCCTCTACAGTTTTATCAGCTAGTATTAGTATTTGAGAACTGTTGGTATAGTTGATTGAAAGATTGGTGTTATCTATTAGATCTCCATAGGTTGTGTTTAAATATTCTACAAATCTTTGGTTCATAATCTCCTCTATCTTCCTGTTTATATGATCCGATATCTCGCTGTAATTAGATCCATTTAGAGATATATTTAGAACTTGCTCATATTTAGGTATGATATAATCTATAGATGTATTACAGAATCTAAAGATATTTCCTCGCCTACCACAAGGAGATAAATTCATATATTCCACTCTAATCGAAGAGTAATCACCGTATCTCCATTCTAGCTCTACTATTCTAGTGTTATTATCTACTAACTCTCTGATGTATAGTGGTACTGGTATTGTATTGATAACTTCAAATCTATTTTCACCAACCTTCACCCTATACTCTTTCAAATTGTATATAGCATTTCCATTCAGTCTGGATGTTATGACTAGAATATCTTTAGTGTAGAGGATATTATCTCTTAAGATAGCCTCATTTAGAATTATATTTGATGTGGCAAATATCTCCTCTTTGGAACTTTCAAAATGCTCACAAGTCATAGGTTTTAATATACTAATCCTAATATTCATCCCATAATCTTTCATCAATTGGTTTGGACGTATATTTATATCCCTAATCTCCACATCAAACGGATTACATACTCTAACTAGTAGGTAAGATCTAGATGGTGAATCTACATAAAATCTCTCAGGGTAGATCAGATTGAACTCTATATCTAAATTCTCTTTTAGATACACCTGAACCTCTGATTCTAATCTAGATAATAGATTAATATAATTATTACTAATCTGTTTCAATCTACCTATATTCTGCTCAATATCTAATCCTTCCCCCTGCTCGATTCTCTGGAGTTCAATTCGATATTCAACAGCAACCGATCCAGGTAATCTACTTATCAAATCCAAAATTCTATTTCTCTGATCATTCAGATAGGAATAGGCATTCACAGCTTTATAACGAACAGATTGTTCTATAAGATACAAGGATTCACTATCATCATAGTTCTGAATAGTTTCAAACATCCTTCTCTCTATATATACATCCAATCCATCCCTTTCGGCTAGATCTAATAATCTACTTATTCTTGTATATAGATTATTCCAATTTCCATAATAATCTTCAAATCTGAAATTCACTAGAAACAGATAGGTTCTACCCATGGTTTTCCTATCTTGTAATATCATTTCTCTTAAACTTCTCTTCAATTGTTGATTCAGATTGGATCTAGTTAGTTCATCCAATCTCCTATCCCTAACCATATCTATAGCTATCCTAGCTTTATCATAAGCTATACGGTTCAGATGGTTGTATTTATCTATGGAATTTAATAGATCTTTAAGATACCTATTCATTCTGAAGAGTTGGTTAGGTATCTGATCAGGATTGTATATACTTATGAGCTGCAACGCATATTCACAATCCTGCTTAGGACTACCATCCTTGAATTTATAATCTATGTATAGTAACTCCTCATCGATACAATTTTTTGATAATTGCATATTACTTATATTCTCTAACAATTTCTGATTTTCTAGATTGATCTCAGACATCAATTCAATCATTTTTGAATTGATAGTACTTATGTCTTCTACAAGATATGATGATCTTATAACAAATACAGAATGTGATTTTAGCATTCTATCAGTTAGAGTACTGTATAGCTCTAATAATTCTTTACTTCGATTTAAATATTCTAACGCACTAATGCATAATTTTGGATAGTAATCACAACCAGCATTTCTATAGAACTGGTCATAGGTTCGATTCAGAACACTTGTGTGGTAGATAAGTGCTTGTCTGTGATTCTCTAAGATATTGGATAGATGAGATAGGATTCTAGCATAATAGTCAGAGGCAACTCTACAGGTATCTGGTTGGATATTATTCAATATTTCATTCATAGCGTAATTTGATATTATATATGTTAGAATTCCAGTTGGAAATATGGGTAAGAATATCCAGAGTAGCGCACAATTAGCACTTCCAGAATCATCTATTATATATCTATATAGAGTATACTCTTCTCCTGTTTCAGGATCAATTCTAGTATCCTTCAATTCAACAATTCTAATACCATACAGAATAGAATAGATATTATTGTATCTCATCTCTTCTCTCAATATATGCTGAGGTAGTGTTGAGAAATATGTTCTCACAAATACAGGGTTGGAGCAGAAATTGTATGAAAAATTATACAGAACATAACATCGGTATATATAATCTTTTCCTGCATACAACTCCTGAAACATCTGGTCTCTAGATTGTCTAGAATTTATTAGAACTATGTATTCGTTTGGAGAGCCTCCTAGTTCCTCTATAGAAGTATACATTAACTCAGGTAAGAAAATCCCTATGCTCTGATTATAATACTTTTCATATATACTCTGTTCTATATTCGCATATACAGATATTATAACTAGGATGTATATCAACATCCCTAGTCTAACTGATTAAATTATACAAACATCTCTTTGAGCACAGGCTCGTCAGGATGTTTATTCACCATTCTCTTAATTATTTCCTTTCGTTCTTCATGTGCTTTATCAATTTCTTTTTTCAAATCCTCAATATTTAGATTTAGACGCTTCTGAAGCTCTGGAGATGCAGCTACAAAAGCTTTGAACTCTTCCTGTAGTGTTTGATTATTCTCCAGATTAGATATTAACCATTCACCAAGTCTACCACTCTCTGGAGGAAGATCTAATTTGCCTTTAGCTATCATTAGAGCTGCAAATGCATCCAACATGTGTGCCACATAAGGATCGCTACTATATTGATCTTTTAAGTTGTTAATATCTATATTTAATTTGTCGGTGTTATTAATCTCTATTTTATTAGCTGCTTCAGCAACATTATCATTAGAATCTTGAGAGGGTTGCTCCCCTTGTCCGGTTAATTCCGATGTTGTTGGTATCCCCTGCACAGATAATGGTAATGATTCGATTGAATGTCCAAAGATATCTTCATATACATCAGATGGTGCTAATCCAAACACCTGTGCCGCCCCGCTAACATTATTCCAATCATCACCTGTTCTAGCTGTTGCAAAACCTAATACAAATAATAAAGTTAGGTCTTCCTGCTCTAATTGACTCACTATCCTAGCTCTAAATTCTTCATTCTCTTGAATTTCTCTGAATAGATTGTTCAAACTCTCTGCCAATTTTCCATAAGTCTCTGGATCCTGTTCAGCTGAAGTTGCTAGAACATGCTGAAGTGTTACATATCTATTTAGACTTGGAGAAGCATCAAATCCATATAATATCTCTTTTAATCGATGTATTCTTTCAGCTAATTGCATAATTCTGTTTCTATCATTCTCCTCCTGCCCCCACATACTATTTTTTGCATCTTGTTCCTCTGCTCGTCTGTACCAAGCTTCTAATAATTCTTTTATCTCCTCCGCCAATT
>JAVYLQ010000026.1:0-7232 GCA_038740615.1 Candidatus Anstonellales archaeon
AAAAAATCTTTAGAAAATCTAAATAAATATTATTAAATAAAATTGGTGTTTTGTATAAATCAAACCCCCCTCCAGATTAACTAAAATATCTTTCTCCGCATTAATTGAATTTGATAAAATATTTTTGGAAATTCTAAAATAGAAATAGAAAATACTATTTAAAAATATTTTTATGTAAAAGAATCATAGCAATGTTAGAAATTATTAAATCTAAGATAGAAGAATTAAATCAGGAAATACCATTCAGGCACATAAGTATCAAAAAGATAGAGCAGGAGCTTGATAATAGCCTGTTTAATTATATACTAAAACAGGGTGGATTGATAAAGCGATTATTTCTACTATTCAATCCTGATAGAGCTAGAGAGGAAATTAGAGCAAAGAAATATTCAGAAATACTGAATGAAATCCAAAAAGAATTACCAGCACTGATATTTACAATACCCAATATAATACCATCAAAAGATGGAGTTCAAGTTATTGGAAAACTTCCACTCGAGATACTCAGAGCTACTAGGATATTACACATTGATGTAATGCCCTATTTACGCAGAAGAGTATTGGATCTAAATTATGTTACAGAAGATCCAAATCAGCTTAAACTAATATATTTCTATCCTGATTTTGTAGCTAGATATGAATTCTTCAGAGATCGTAGCGAGCTAGAAGACCTACCGAAAAAGATTGTTGATTTCTATTTAGAAGTAGGTGATATGATAATAGATCTGATTATAGATTATAGAATAGCTGCGAGAAAGTTAATTAGTTTGTATAGTATTAGCCATCATTAATATGTTAATCAGATACAAAGGAGTATAATATATAGATAGAGCTTCGATACTGGATGTAGTTAAATCTGTCATATTATGCTCTTAAGAAACATAAAGCTGTATTCAAGAATTATAATAGATTTGGATATTTGTCTCTCGAAGCTAAAAGATTATATAAACTTATTGGGAGCTGGAGATATGCAGGCTGCTGAGTTACACAGAAATATAAGAAAAGGATTACTACTGGGTTTAGTAGGATATTAAATGGATTATTTTTCTTTTAGGATCAATCTCATAAAATCAGCTAATTCTTTATTTATCTGTCTTGATTGCTGTTCAAGAGCTATAATCTGTATCTCAAAATGCCCTCCATTGATGTCGTTTAGATTCTTTACTTCAGATCTAATGTTATTTAGAAGATATTTTACAGCAACACTCTTTTGCCAGAGGTTTGTTAATACCTCATTAGGCTTGCCATGTTTCAAGAACTCATCCATAATCTCTAAATTTCTATTTATATGCTTTATATGCACTTCGATACTATCTATTAATCTGTTCTTGAGTTGTTCTTCGGATACTACCTCTACTTTTTTAGATGCGGGTTCTTTAACATCTTTGTAGTTATGATTAGACATCTTCATTTCCTTGAATATAGTATCTATTTGTCGTGCTCTTTCCTCATCACTCATAAATCTGTGTTTTTTCATGAATAAAATAATTGAATTATGTTTAAAAATATTATTCAAAATATGAGTTTCCTATAACACTACCGGACAGATTATTGTAATATGAAGACGGTAGATATCTCAACTCAGGCTTATAGGTGATCCCTAAATCATCAGCCCTCCATTCTAAATATCTATCAAATATCTCCAACATATCTGTTTGAAGTATGGTTTTATTAATATCGTAATTTGAAGTATATACATTAAGATTTGTTAAGAAGGTAATATCATTTCTGTAATCCTCTATTATCCTGAATATAATTCTACCTAGCGGCTTCGAGTATCTATCACTCCAAAGAGCTAATATTTTCACATTCGGATCTATTGCAGTTCCAAAGAGCTGTAATCTTCTAATTGGATCCCCGTCTAATCTCAGACATGTCATCCTAGCTGCTAACATGTACTGTAACATTACGATTCTCTCTGGATTACTTATTTCTTCAATCCATAGCCGAATACCTTTAACATGTCCGATATCATGTTTTTTATCTTCTATCCAGAGATCGGGATTCTTGAGTCTTTTGTATATCAGCTTACTATCTACTAGAAATCTGTTATCGTATTTATATCTTATCCCATAGTATTCTTCAGCATAAGAGTTGATTATATCTATATCCACATCCAACTGATCGGCAACAGCTATTACCGCATCTGCCGCTAATCTGATCGGATTAATTCTCTTTCTAGTAATCCTACTCCAATGATCGAATATGTCTTGTACAGAATCTATTTTCATATCAGTATTCCCTCCGTATAGCTCATACATCAATAGAGCAAGGTGAAGTAGATCCTTTGATATCTTTGGATTTTTATTGATTAGAATTTCTGCTTGTTTTGGAAATGACACTATCTTGTGTATAGTGTCTCTATTGTAATTACCTCTTGAGTATATGTCTTTTCTAGTTTCTAAAACTCTGATTATGATGTATATATCTTCGATTGATTTGGAATACTCTAGTATTAGATGTCTAAGTGATGGATTGGTTATTTGCCTTTTCAGTAGGATCGCCGTGTTTATAAACTCATTTAGATTCTCTTTGAGAAGCTCCAGATTGAATCTTATGTCTAAAAGTTCTTGAAAATATTCTATAGAGATGTTTTGATCCAATTTACTTATCAGAGCTCTCAGATAGGGATTTTTTAGAGCAGAGATGTATAAATTGATCAGCATTCTATCATATATATCAAGATCGTCTCTTCTCTGATAATCCAACACTAATTGATTAGGTATGTTTTCTTTATATGTTGATAATAGACATCGATAATGTTCTCTTGTTAATTGATCTCTAATGTTTTGGTATAGTTTTGTGAAATCTGATCTATCTGGTAAAGTATCTAGTAGCAAAGGAAAGAGTCGAGGATTTATGATTGATAATTCCACTTGAGCTTCCAAGGGTTGATTACGAAATTTTACTGGATCAATTCCATAATCGATTGCAATGTTAGATCTCACGATTGTTTAGATCCTCAAGATATTTTTTAAAAATGTTTTTATATTAGATTCTATTCTTTCAAAATTACCTGCAACATCTAATACATATCCTTCTCTATTAGATTCAATCCATAATTGCAATTCGTCATCCAATCTGAATTTTACCTTTATATTAGCGTGTAGATTATTACCTAAATACAGTAGTTTAGCTCCTAGGTATTGAATCGTGGCAATATCCTCATCATCAGCCATTCTATATACAATTCCTTTCCAGATTCCAGTCCTAATAGATTTATATTCTCTATATACAGAATACACTACACCTTGCTGATCGTAATCTGTAGGAAATGTGTAGTTTTGACCATTTATAGAAAAGACTATCCTGTGACCATCTATCCAAATACTAAATCTATTCTCTAATAACCAATCTCTGATATGTTTTAATTCAGTATTTGCCAAATATATTGGTATCATTATGTTGTTTCCGTACTCAATAACGTTCGAACCAGAATATATGATATTCCCAGAGTATTTACTCTGCATATAATAACCATAACGATAATTGTTTATACATATAACCAATTCTCCATCATAGGTTAGATTGATCCTATTTTTCATTATAAATTCTCCATCTAAACCCAGTTGTAATCCAGAAAGATAACTCAGAGCTCTGTTGAAATGGCTATTATCTGTAATCGGTAATACAAATTCCCCGGTAGTACTCTCTATTCTGTCCGGCAGAATCATTATGTTTAGCAACTTAGCTCTATAATATAGATCCGCTAATCTATACAAAATATCCACAGAATTTTCAGATTGTGGTGCTAACAGATAATTTGTGTTGTTATTAGAAATGAATATTAAATCATTTATCTTTACCAATCCTCTATTTATATGTGATCTTCTCTCTAACAATCTACGTAAACTACTTACCAGATCAGCGAGATCTGGTTTGGTGTTATAATAATCAGATTCTCTTCTGAACCTATCCCAATCAACACTTACTCCTAGAGATGCTAGATCTCTGTCCACCTCGGATATTTTATATTGAGCGATTCTATTTGAAAATTCTTTCAAAGTCTCTAGAAACTCCTGCATCATATTAGATATATACAATCGAATTCGTGTTGCTATTCCCTGGGGGATATCCAAATACAAATACAGCTCTATCCAATCCCAAAAATCTCTTTATATCATTAAATTTCTCGAAGATGGGTTCGTAATTGTATACTCTTGGAAATACTCCATAGAATAGATTCAAATATCCTGTGATTTTGTGATTAGATGTTATCGCATAGATGGGCTGTTTAGGTCTGAAAGATGAAATCTTCCTGGGGGTTGTACCTAGATAGGTGGGTGCTATTATTGGTGAATCGAATTCTTCAGCTAACATAGCTGCACTATATGCTATCTTATCCTTGTAATCATCCATACTACTTACTCTTTCTGCTAGTTCCTGAGCCTCTAATATAGTTCTGTGCATTATTTCCAGAGTCTCTCGCTTGTATTTGCCTACAGCAGTCTCTTCTGAAAGCATAAGAGCATCAGCTCCATTGATTACAGCATTATAGATATCAGTAAGCTCTGCTCTCTTAGGGAATGGGGAATCAGTCATCGATGATAATAGCTGTGTTGCAACTATTACAGGTATTTTATTAGCCTTCTTGAGAATCATGGATTGCACTTTAGGTAGTTTCTCCTCTGGGATAGATAGGGCTAGATCCCCTCTAGCTATCATTATTCCATCAGCTACCTTTATTATCTCATCTATATTCCTTACAGCACTAGCAGTTTCTATTTTAGCTATAACAGGTAATCCAGATAATTCTTTCATCTTGAGTACATCCTCAGGAGTTCTGACAAATGATTGAGCGATCACATCAAACCTACGAATCTTTATAAATTCTAGATCTTCTAAATCCTCCTTGGTTATAGACGCTATATTATAATCCTTGTTTCTTACTATCACTGATTTTCTAGGTTTAATAGGATAGTTGCTCAAGGCTTCTAGAGTGTTCTTATCAATAGCTCTAAGCATCACTTTCCCATCATCGATCAATACTATATCCCCGGAGTCGAGAACATCTCTGAAAGCAGTTTCATTGGATAGCTTCAGCTCTCTAACATCCACTCTCTCCCCAGCTCTCAGTTCTATACCCGCACCAGTTCTTATCTCCGGACCTTTGGTATCTGCAAGTACAGTAATCTTCTTGTTGAATTTCCTCTCAGCTTCTTCGATCAATTCTAACCATTCATCTATTTCTTCGTAACTTCTATGAGAGAAATTGAATCTGACAATATCTATGTATCTGAACAGATCTATATCAAACTTTTCATAGAGAGTAGCTACTATTTTAACAAGTCTCATAAGTTAATATGAATAGTTTTTAAATATATTAGCTCTGAAAATAGAGATATGCTAAGTGTACCTAGTCAGTGGAGATTGAGAGAACAGAGGTATAGATTGATAGGTAGCAAATGTGAGACATGTGGAAATATATATTTACCTAAGAGAACAATATGTCCAAAGTGTAGACGAAAGGGAAAGATAGTTGAATACAGAGATTTTAGTGGATATGGTAATGTAGTATCATGGACTGTAGTGCATGCAGCTCCAGAGGGATTTGTAGATCAAGCCCCTTATATATTGGCGATAATTAGACTCAAGGAAGGTCCTAAGATCTTAGCACAGATAGTTGATGTAAAACCTGAAGAGGTTCATGAAGGTATGGAGGTATATAAAGTGGTTAGAAAAATTCAAGAAGATAATCCAGAAGGAATTATAGCATATGGATTTAAATTTACTAAGATTTAACTAGTATTATAAGATCATTCTGATTTTTCTGTTGTATTATCTTTTCTATAATCTCCCTCTTACTTATTCTCTGATCTAATTCGAAAGATATTATGCCAGATTTTCGTGTAGCCCTATAACTCTTTAACATAGTCTCTAAGTTGTAACCTGAGATTAATTTGTATTTGGATATTATGTAGTGTATAGTGGTATCTTTTAGACCTTGTAGAAGAATTTTCACATCCTGTAACTCCCCAATTATCTTAAAACCATAGTTATCATATTCTTCAACTCCTCTGCGAATAAAATCCATCAGAACCCAGCGCTCTGCCCGATGTGCTAATCGTAAGTTCTCCATGTATGATTCAAAGCTTCTGGAAGCAATCTCTTTCCCTTTTTTACTACTTTCAAAATCTCTATATAGTATGGCATCTAAAAGATTTTTGCCTCTATCTAAATCCGATCTGATCTTAGTAACAATATCTCCTGAGTTTATGTATGTAAATTTCATTAAACTACTCTAACCTGTATTTTGAATTCGCTCTTCTCAATATAGGATTCATAATCTCTATCGTGCAAATAAGATATAATACTTATATCATACAATCCAGGTCTTGCCGAGGGTTTCTGGAGAAACAGTTTTACTGGAATCTCTCTGGATTCTTTCTCACTAAGAATACCGAGTCTAAATTCCTCTTTTTTTCTGGCCCTGTAGCTATCAAGATATATTTGATCATTGTTGGACACTACATCTATAGAAATTAGCTTCTTACGCTTATCTACATTTTTAACATTTAACAGGAGAACTATAAAATCATCTGTTTTACTTGCTCTTATAGGGATTAATTCATAAGATATATCCAAACCTACAGGATCCATATTTATTATTCTAAATTTAAATTTTTAAATCAATCTCAGGCATATACTGTTGGATCTGTTTTAAAATCTGATTCAATTCAGGAAAATTATTAGATAATAACTTTAGATTTGTTCTAATGAATTCTCTCTGGATATTGTTGATCAGATTACTATTGAGTAGCATAAGTAGATTATATAGAGAGGCAAACATCTCAGACGGACTATCCTCAGGATGTCCCAAGGATGGATAGGTTAGATAGTTACTCTCTGACAGCAATCTTATAATACCATGTTGTTTAATAAGTTCATAAAATGAATTTATACTGCCCAATAATTGCCTATCCGGTCTAGTAGCTACAACATGAAATAGAATGTGGGCAATCTCATGATTGAAGATCACATCAATATGTGCTTCTCTCGCTATTACTATCTTTGCCTTTGAATTCTTTATGGTGGCATAGCTCTCCGCTCTACGATCGGATTTGAACTCAATCTTCAATTCGATTACTTCAGGATAAATAATGTATAAATACTTCGATGCTCTGTTAGATATGTGATTATAATGTTTGGGATCTGTGTTATTACTCCTAAGCTTCAATACTGCACCTTCACAACTATTTACTAACATGTTATATATTATATGGAAACCTATA
>JAVYLQ010000027.1:0-6776 GCA_038740615.1 Candidatus Anstonellales archaeon
CTCTTTTAATTTTTCTTCATTTTCAAATTCTAATGCTTTAAATAACTCCTTTAATTTTTCTTTGGCTTTTTGCAAATCTTTATAATTTTGATTACTACTATTAATCTCCTCAATGAGTATAGTTTTAATCTTGTTTTTAATGTTATCTATTAAACGTTTATTATTTTCCACAACATTATTTAAATCATTTTTAATACCAGCTTCCAGCAGACTTTTATAGAGTTCTTGTTCTTGATCTTTCAAATATTCTTCGCCATTAGTCTCTAAAATAAAATTCAATATAAAATATATCCAAAATAGTTTGATATATCTTGTCAGATTTATCTTTACCCCTCCATCATCAGTATATTGGATGTTATCCTTATCTAACAATTGATTTATTTGCTCCCGTATATAATCCAGCATTTTTTGATCAAGTTTATTTTTCAAATTATCAAAATATTCTCTTTCAAAATATCTTATATCATTAAATCTGTGATAGTTATATAATAATCCATAAATAGCGGCGTTTATAGCGAATTCTCCAGGCATCAATTTAACTATGATCTCATTATGTTCATTAACAGAATAACCAGGTTCATATGGTCTGAACTCCATAGATTTTTCTCTAGTATTTAGTGATTGTGAATTCATATAACACCACCTATTCTATTTGATGAATTGATTAGTTTAACATATCCAAATCCCTGACCAGTCCTATCACCTATACCAAATCTAACTATAAAATTCAACATTTCAGGTCTAGCTCTAACCATGAATTTACCAGACCAACCTATCACTCTCCCACGATAGTGTTTTATCATCAATTTATTAGATCTAGATTCTAATACCTGGATATCTATTTCCCCGGTATATTCTCTGTTATATATATGCTTATATCGATACAATAGGCTCTGAACAATTGCTGCTTTCCACTCTTCTCCATCTTCAGGAGTTAGATAAATCTCTTCTGGTCGTTTCTTGGATCTATTAGCACTTTTATCAAATT
Organism: Candidatus Anstonellales archaeon; assembly: GCA_038740615.1. Classification (GTDB taxonomy): domain Archaea; phylum Micrarchaeota; class Micrarchaeia; order Anstonellales; family J096; genus JAADEL01. Next base: position 989 of record JAVYLQ010000027.1, read on the forward strand.
TAGCCTTTGAAATCACAATAGGGGATTGGGTTTTAAATATTGCCGTATCAGTAGTTATATAAGGGTCTTGCATAAGCCTAGTATAAAGGATTCTTATCTTACCCGCCTTAGACCAGAAATCATTATTCACCCCTTCTAATTTTCCAGATTTGCCCAACTCACTTAATCTATTTAGTACTGAGGACATTATCTTTCCATCAATTAAACTCAATTTAAGAGTAATGTATTTTATCTCAATTCTATTTTTGTTACCATTTTCATCGTTAGCAGAGGATCTATTCATTGGGGGTAACTTATCCGCCTTCTGCAGAAAGTATGTGAAGTTGTACCTCTTTACATTTTTAGTATTTGTAATATCTGGGTTATTTATCAGATATTTAACAAAACTCATCATCACTCCTCGAAAATCACTTGGGAGTTCAACCGGATTCTCCAACTCTATCTTGATATGCAACTTCACAATACCACCTCCTAAAAGATATTAAGATAAAAAATATTTAAATATCTAATTATAGGAAGCAAATTAATTCGGAAAATTTACTAATCACCAGCTATAGCTATGTATAGCCTACCATCAAAACCATTATATTGAAACTCAGCTAGAAGAGGTCTATTTGGATCCATCCTGATCTTTATATCCCCGCTTATATCATTCAATACCTTTAGGTAATTCACCATCACCTTGGATTCAAAACTCTCCATGATGTTTTGCTCACTAATATCTGGGGAGATATCTATGTTATACTTTGTTGAACCATATTCATCTTGAGCTTTGAATAGAATAGCTTCTGGAGATAGAGACACTGTAAGATATTGTCCTATTGATCCGGCATCCTCGATTATCTCAGAGAGTACTTCAGATGGGATCAAAAAGCTATTCTTAGGGTTATAATCCAGATTTATCTTACTATATTCACTAATCTTTAGCTCTAATCCTTTCTTTCTCTTTGAGATTATCTGAAGTTTTAGAACGTTACCACTTATTTCCATATCTACCTCTCCTGTATCTGGGAGCAATTTCTCTAAAACCCCTACATCCTCTATCTTGAAGATTGCTGTCTCTGCTTCAAAAGTTTTACTGAGTTCCATTAGAGCAACATTCGATGGAGATAGAGCTGATATAGTGAGTCGATTGTCCTGTATTATAATTCCTGCCTCTTTGGATATTTTCTTTATCATCCTTAGAACATTTTTCAGAGATTTTGGCTCTGTTATGCTTATCATGCTTTATTTACAATAAACAGTTTTTTAAAGCATTCATATTACATATTTAAACCATATGAAAATAGGTTTAGAGATACATCAGAGATTGATGTGGAAATTATTCTGTGACTGTAGTCCTGATGATCAGAGTGAAGAGTTCAGTATACGTAGGAAACTAAATCTCAGTAAATCTGAGATAGGGGATTTTGATGAAGCAGCAAGATTAGAGCTCCTAAAGGATAGAGAGTATATATATGTAGGCAATCGCAACAGCTGCTGTTTGGTAGAGTTGGATGAAGAACCACCTCATATGCCCAATAGAATGGCAATAGAGGCTGCTGTGAGATTGGCAAAAACTTTCCATATGTACATTCCAAAGAGAATCAGATTCATGAGGAAAATTGTGGTTGATGGTAGTAACGTATCTGGTTTCCAGAGAAGTGGTGTGGTTGGGTTGGATGGTTACGTGGAGATAGATGGTAAGAGATATGGTATAGATAGTTTATGTCTCGAGGAGGAGAGTGCTGATCTGCTTGAGGATTCAGAATCCTACAGGAAGTATCATCTATCTAGATTAGGAATAGCTCTTCTAGAGATATCCACATCTCCAAACATTTCATCAGGACAGGAAGCCAAGAGAGTTGCAGAGTACATAGGTTTGATGTTGAGATTATCTGGATATGTGGCAAGGGGGATAGGTACTATAAGACAGGATCTAAATGTTAGTGTGGATGGAGGTAATAGAGTAGAAATAAAAGGGGCTCAGGAACTGGAGATGATACCTACGTGGATTGATAATGAGATAAAGCGTCAGCAGGATCTGATAACTCTGATAAGCCGATTGAAATCCTCCGGTCTATACGATTTACCAGAATTTCAGCCTATTGATGTTACAGATATGATTTTGAATAATCAGAAACTCAGTAAATTCCTGAAACAGGATTCCAGAGCATTATTACTCAGATATCCTGGGTATAGAGGTGTCTTCTCCACACCAATAGGTCTGAGAAGATATGGTAGTGAATTATCAGATTATGGTAAGCTAGCTGGAGTGAAAGGGATGATACATAGTGATGAATCAGAAAAATATGATCTTAAACATCTGAGTGATTATGTAGGTAGTGATGGATGGGTGATGGTTATAGACAGGCCTGATAGGGCAATTCAAGCTCTGAATTATATTTACATAAGATCTAAAATGGATTATGTTCCCAAGGAGACTAGAAAGGCTCTAAAAGATGGTTCTACAGAGTTCATGAGACCATTGCCAGGAGCTGCTAGAATGTATCCAGAGACCGATATTCCACTGATCGACATTCCAGATGATCTGAATCCATTACCTACCCCTCAGGAGATCATATCTGAGCTTAGTAGAGAATTGAATCGTGAGCTTGCAAATAGGATAGTATGGAATAGAAGATTCCAACTATATCAAGATCTGAAGAATAAGGTTGATCCCAAGGTTGTAGCCATTACTTTGGAAGATACATTAGTATCGATACGTAGAGAGATGGGTAGGGAGCCTGATGACTCTCAAATAAGATATGCCTTAGAACTCTATAGGCAAAATAGGATAACTAAAAGAGCTATAAAGGAAGTAATTCGAAGGTTGATGGAATCCAAACCAATAGATGATCTGTATAGGTTCAGCAAAGATAGAGTAGAGGAGTTGTTAAAAATACATACCAAGGAAGAGATTGTGAGAAAATATCCTCTAAATGTAGATCCAGAACAGCTATTTAACTCTTAAAGTATTCAAATTCATTATTATCTATAGAGCTTTTAAGAGCTAGTAGGAATATGTAATCTGATAATCTATTCATGAATATTGAAATATTTGTAAAATTCGTTTCCCAAGCAACAATCTCCGTTTCTCTAACCAAAGCCCTAAGATAGTGCACAAGAGCAGATTTACCCTTAGGCTTAACGAACTTCTCCAGTTTCATACCAATACCAGTTTCCAGAGATTCAATTTTCCTATCCAATAACTCTATCATATGCCTATCTATATCTTTCTCATAAGCAAGATTGTTTAGTAAATTTTTCAAAAGCTCCTGTAATTCATCCATTTCATCATATAAAGCTATTGATTTTACATATCCAATAATCGATACAAGTTCATCGATTTTACCTATCAATTTTATAGTTGGATCTGTTTTCCTAACTCTTCTATTCATAATAGATGTAAATCCTGAATCGCCGGTTCTGGTGGTTATACTGTCCATATGGATTGTATATGGAACAAAACTTTAAATTAGTATTTGATCAATTTGCTTATATCTGTATCTGCATTCTTTATAGTCTCATCCTCAAACCCTCCTCTAAATACATATTTTACATTTACTAATAAATCACATAATAGATCCAGATTTTTAAAGATCAATGATGAGGATATGTATGAATATCTGATTAACTCACCTATCAATCCTAGAATATATTTGAAATTTAAATTCCCATCTTTGCGAACATCAAACAGATCATCTAAGAGATTTGATGTGATGATCAGAGCCTCCAATCTCCGATCATGCACTTTTACTATATTATTCGAAATGAATTTATATATTGCTTTTGATAGTAGTATTGAATTGCGAACTGTTCTGTTCCTGTTCCAATCCAGATCTGCCTTGAACAATTCAAAAACTCCACAATAACCCAATTCAAGATATTTCTTTATATAATCTCTAGTACTATTGAACAGTGCTTTTCTCAGCTTTGGATCGCTCTCCTGAACAATTCTCTCAACTATCTCATCAGCTCTTCCCAGATCCATCACAAAATCTATCAATCTATCTCTCTCTTCCTGGCTGATGGGTTTGATACGATCTATTATATTGGCTAGTGTCTCCCCACTTCTCATATATTTATAGAGTTTTATAGACATCATGTTATTCGTCTATCCAATTCGTATATAATAGCAGCTACGTACTTGTATGGGTCTATATTAGGCCATAATCTCTTATGCATCATGTATGATTCATATAGTACTTGTCCCTGGGATTGCCCAAATATATCTACGAACATATCTCTGAGATTCTCTCCGTATCTTCTCTGTAAATCAACAACTATCTGTAAATAACGTTCATCATCTATTCTTTTAGTCCCATTTGCAACCATTCTAGCTACCTTTAATATCTCCTGTTTCTGTTCAGATCTTCCGAACAACTCTCCATAATTCTTTCTCTGTGAATTATCTGCTTGAGTAGAAGTAGTAGTACTCTCATTATCACTCTTCTCTAGAGGAGTAGTGTTCCTCCTTGCTCTTTCTTCTATAAACCTATTAGCCCCCTCATCAAGCTCCTTATCCCAAGTACTCCTTCCCTGGATCAGTAATTCTAGTTTCTTATAATCCTCAGAATCACTTAGAACTCTAGCTAGTAATAGAATATGAGGATTTCTAGCAAGAAAATCTAGATCCTCCTCTATCAGTTTATATATATCCTCACTGTTATTTCTTGAAAACTCACGTATGTTTTGTAGTAATCTTGGGATTCTATAGGATTCTCTATCGTATTGATCAATTAATAAGCCTATTGGATGTTTAAGTGATCTCTCGGCAATCTCACTCAATCCAAAACCTGGATTATATCTCAAATTCTGCAGAGATCTAAGTTCCTTAGCTAATTCCTCCCTACCCAAGATATTGGCAACATCCTGAAGTTCATATAAGAAATAACCTATCATTTTTGGATTTATCATAGCTATACTCTTAAGGGTTTTCAAGTACTCTTTAGCTTTTTCCTCTAATGAACCACTTAGTTCATCTGGAACATAGTTACGGAGATCTGTTAGATTCCATCCTTCAAAACCAAGAGCTTTGGCAAATATATAAATACCTACTCCAGCAGCAAGATCATTTTCCTTATCTATCTTCGATTCTTTTTCTATAGAAACCAATTCATTATTAGCTCTCATAAGAGCGTTATATACTGCTACACGTTCATCTTGAGATAATCTGAATGGTTGATTCAGCAGATCTGCTAATGCTAAAATAGTTGAATAATCTCCCTTTCTAGCTAGATACATTACTATTGAAGATATACTCTCTATCATCTTTTTCGGATCAAAATCCCTATTAGATAACATTACATAGATGAGATATGTTATGTATCTATCTCGCTCTTCATCATCCTTCAAATCTTCAAAACTTACACTCTCCACATATTTCTCCGCTTCATCTAATCTCTTACCTAGCTGACTTGGAACATGACTATTAAATATAAAATCTAGGGCTGTCGATAGAGAACTGAATGGTTGAGTTCTCCTCTGCCAATACTTGTGTTCAAATTCCATAATTGTTGCCCTTAGCCATATTGGAGTATCCCCTGAAGAACGCAGCCCCTGTAATATATATTCAGCTTCTCTGAAATTACCCCTCATAGTAGATACCACGGCTCTCTGAAAATCTATCACAGCACCTATCGGATCGTCATACTTCCAGTTGCTTGGGGGAGGAGTAAGAAGAAATCTGATCTCATCTATTGATTCAAGAAATCCTCTGAATACACCAGCAGCTCTTCTAAACCATTCCTCCCCAAAACCAATTATCCCTCCTAGAATACCTTCTCTAATGAATCTATCTCTAACT
>JAVYLQ010000028.1:0-574 GCA_038740615.1 Candidatus Anstonellales archaeon
ATCTGTAGCCTGTTTTAGATTATCTAACAGGTATCTAGTGCTAGTAAAAGATATGTAAATATAAGGTAATTGTCCTTCTCTTAACTCATAGGGGAATAGAGCTCCTAGTTCAAAAGGTTGTTTGAATACTTCTACCAGTGTCCCGATCTCTGTACCCTCTTCTTGAAAAGTTCTACGCTCGTAATTGGTGTCATGTAGAACTTTGCTAGGATCTAGTTGAATTTTTATTATAAATGTACCCCAGCTTATTTTAAATCTATTCGATATTTCATTCAAATCTTTAGCAACTTTATCTCTTACATAATCTTTCAATCCATTAACATATTCAATCTTTATATACGCAGGAGGGGTGGTTTTAGTTACTTTCATATAAAAATATACCAAGCATAGTTTTAAAAATATAAATTCCTTTTATATTAATAATGATAAAGCAGAAATTTATAAAGATCAAACAAGGTATAATAGTCAAGAATTACATACTGGGCATCCCTTATGATGAGAAAAAAGTATATGTATTAAATGATGCAAATCTAGATCGAGATTAACTGCTCTGCTGTTTTAATAGTTTTAGTTC
>JAVYLQ010000028.1:584-6592 GCA_038740615.1 Candidatus Anstonellales archaeon
CACCGAAATCAATCTCTCCAAACTCCTGTTCCATATCATATAGGATTTTATTTGCAAAATTATTTGCTTTTAGATAGAAGTCTAGTTTCATCAGCTCCTTATTGTCTAGATCGACCGCTGCTCTATATACTCTATATATTATATAACCTTTGTAGAAAGCTTGTAGTATTAGATCTTCAGGTTTCAATCCATTATCATCGGCTCTTCTCTGTATTGTTGGAGGTATAAACACTAAATCTAGCTCCTTAGCTAACTTTGATATATCTAAATTCTTCCAATCTTTCATGTTAGCTTCTGGATTTTTAATGAATTGTGCCTTTAGAACAGTTGAATTAATATCATTTCCTCGATCTAGCTCGAATATTTTTTCGAACTTTTTCTCCTTTCGATTACTTTCGTATTCAAATCCAACCAATCTGTACGTTCTACCTCTTCTGCTGTATCTAACTTTCTTCAAAAATGTATACCTATCAGTGGCAAACATAGAGCTGGAAGGAATACCAAACACCAATTCCAATCTATCTCTGATATCGGCCAAACTCTCTGCATGCAGATTATACAGAAGGAAAACTCCGGGCTGTGTATTCAGGAGATTTATAATTCCTTGCACATTTGATTTAGATCTAACTTCGTTTATTATAAGGGCGGCATCCCCCATTCTGAGTAAAGCATTAGCCATAGCTACCAAATCTAACTCAGCTAAATCTCTGTTCAGATGCTCCATATCCAAAGATGCTATTTTTGCAGCTCCTATATGGAAACCTCTCTTTCTATAAGCTCTTACAGGGATCTCCCAGATATCTTGGACAGGAATAATTCTCCTCCTTGTGCCTATGGCAGCTATCTTTGCAGCAGTGAATGAAGTCTTACCAACACCCTTAACCCCAAGTACAGCCTCTGATGATCCATATGTTACCAGAACATCATCGTAACCAGCGAATAGTGGGGTCATTGATTGATAATAGAGATACTGTGCATAGGTAAATGGTTCTTCAGACATAAGTCTCAGAGCTCCCTGTAGTTCTCCAAATGTAGCTGGAGGTCTCTGCAGGTGGCATCTCATAGCAGCTCTAGAACTAACAATATCTACTACAGGAGAGTTAGAATCGAATTTCTTACCTCTTTCTGATAGAACCATATTCTTGAAAGCTCTTTCTAGCTGTTCTCTATTGTATCTGTAAAGAGTATGTGTAATCCCAAATTCTCTATGATCCAGATATATGGGAGAGTTTTCACTATCAATATAGATATCAGTGACATTATCTCTATCTAGAGCTATATTCTCTATAGGAGTTCCAAAACCAATTACCCATGAGGCAGCGTCTCTTGCCATGAGTAATGCTTGCCTTGGAGTTATGGATATATTCCTAATTAGAGCTGCCTCTAAGAAAATTTGCTTATATTCATTTATTTTATAGTTGTATAATATATTGTAATCTTGATTTAGGAAATTTTCCTTGAGTTGATTGAGTATTAACTCTCTAAGTAGATTTTTTAGCTCCAAGGGCAACTCTTCCAATTCAGGTTGTCTTATATCATATATAAATATATCCTTCTCTGGAACCTCATAGATCTGAACTTTAACACCATATGGTAGTGAATAACTACCTTCTCTCCTTGTAACTTTAATTGCATCTGAAGGGATATCCAATACTACTAGATCGATATAGCTCAGTGTACTTAGGTTAACCAGACTTAAGAATGCCTCTTTAACCCCTCCCTTACTAATCACCAAGTTATAGAATTTTGTGGATTTGAGTCGGTTTATTACGTATTTGATGGTGTTAAAAAAGGTTTCATAACTCTTCATCATACTTGCTCTATCAGGAGGAGGCTCTCTGTATGATTCTAGAAATCTTATAGCTTCTATAGGATTGGTATATGCTGTGTTCAGGAATCTCTTAAAAACTTCCATGCGTCTTGTATACATACCATCTCTAGGATCTCCATATATATCCTTCTTTAAATATAATCCTTCCATCTCCCCTAATACTCTTGCATATTCTACTAGAATTTGAGTGGCCTCTTTGGTTAGAGTGTATGTAATCTCCTCCTCATATATAATCTGTTCAACTTCATGATCCTGAACAAAGCTTACTAGATTCTTCAGATGATAATTAAGAAATTCGGTAGATCCAAATTCGAATGAGGCCTTAGATAGGTCAACATATGCTTTCTTCCCCTGTGCAAACAGTTCCATGATATGTTATGAACATATCTATTTTTAAAAAATTTCTATTCTAATTAAAAATGAGCGGCCATAGTCTAGTGGTAGGATGTCAGCTTGCCAAGCTGAAGACCCGGGTTCGAATCCCGGTGGCCGCACCATAAAGATTTTAAATTATTTATTTTGATTAATCAATTATGTTACCAATTTTAATAGCTGCATTATTTATAGGAACAATTACTTATAGTGCATCATGTTATGCTGATAATGATATTCAACTTCAGAGTTGTTTATCTGATATGAATGTTAATGAAATAATCGTCTCTTCAAATATAAGTGACGTTTCAACAATAAATATTTTAAATCGAGAGAATTATTCCTTTAAATGTAATAATAACACTCTTAGATTTAAATTATATAACATGTTTTTTGCCGCAAATGTTTCAAACCTTACAATTGTTGATTGCAGATTTGGTAACAATTTTAATTTCCGCCATCCCACTCTTTATATCCACAACAGTAGTTATGTATACTTAATCAATACATATTCTGTAAATGGGGGTGCTAACTTATTAGGTAATCCCATACATAACGTATCAAATCTATACATTTTAGATGTAAAATCCTCATTCCACCCTTTTGATGTATATTATATGATTTATCATTCTAAAAATATCATTTTGAGCAATTGGGAAATCAACGATAGTAATAAACCTAACAATGCATACATATACCTGTTTAATTCTCAAAATATATTGATTGAAAATATTACTATTAACTTTTCAATTCCGTTAGGGATGAATGCAGATGGTTTTAGGATATCGAGTGTATCCAACATAACTATAAGAAACTTTAGTACCTATAATAACAGAGCGCCAAACTCAATTTCAATAACCAATTCAAATAATATTATTGTGGAGAATTCCAGTTTTATTAAATCAAGACCACTATTTATAAGTAATTCTAATAATACTTCTATTGTTAATTCTGTATTCGATCAGATAAAATTAAGAAATGCTATAATCCTTAGAGGTGTGAATAGAGTTAATGTTAGTAATAATACGTTCAAAGACTTTATTCGATATGCTGTTTTCACACATAGGATAAATAATGCCAACGACATATTAAATCAGAATTATTACATAAATTACTTATACATGCCATATTATGTATGTCCGCCAGAGATTTCATTTAATCTATGTGATTAGGTGAGAGAGTATGAAGCTGTTTATAATTGTATATCTCATCTTTCTGTTTGCATTTGGTAGTATTGTTGAGTATTGCGATAACTATTCGGTATGTAGGGATAAGATCTTAGATCCTAGTATTGTAGAAGTTGTAATAAACAATTCATTAGTGTATTTTAATGGTAGTAATACATATATAACTATTCCTTCAAATAAAGTAATACGATGTAATGAATCTATAAAAACTACGCTCATTGGGAATCCACATCCGGCCTTTTTTATAGTGCAAGACTCAGAGAACATAACAATTGAAGGATGTTCATTCTTCTACTTAGTACTGAATCAAGAAACGATCAATATCGGAGACGTAATTCGGGTTATTAATTCTAACAATATAACTCTTAGAAATCTATATCGAGGGGGATTGAATTATGCAGAACCATACTACAACAAATACGATGGTATTTATGCGTATCGGGTACTTGTATCTGATTCGGAAAATGTCAATATCGATAAATTAACTTTCAATTTTTACTTAAATGTAACCCGTAGTAAAAATATAACATTAAACAATAGAAATATGGGAATTGCTAATTTAGAAGCTAGAGATTCTGAAAACCTATTGTTAGGCAATATTGATAATAATGGTGTAGGTCTAATTAGTAATGTAACTAATGCTAAATTGTACAATATCGTTTGGACCTATCTAAGACCACTTACTATAAATAATTCCAGAGATATTTATGTTGAAAACTATTCTTCGGGCTTAATTACAGATTCTGCAAGAGCTATTGAGGTATTGAATTCGCATAATATTAAATTAATAAACATAGATCTTCAAAATAGGACGTTTTTGGACAATGGTACTTTAATATTTAATAGTTCCAATGTCGAATTGATTAATGCCAAATATAAAAATTCATTTCAAAATCTTATTGTAATAATTGATAGTGAAAATATATCATTATCAAAAATTAGAATGGTAGATATCTATGAAAAAGCTCTAATTGTTAAAAATTCAAAAAATATATCGATAGATGAATTTGGAATAAGTTATTCGTTTAGAGATGCTATTTTAATAGATAACAGTACGCGAATATCTATAAAAGCTAGCGGGATAGATCTTTATGAGAACCCTATTTACATTAAAGACTCCGGTTTTATTGATTTAGTTTTATCAACATTAAAAACTATAATTGGGCCGATCTTTACATTATTTAATGTAGATAAGATGCAAATATTTAATAACATATTAGTAATTAATAGCTCTACTAGCCAATATTTTAATACTAGCAATACAAGCAACATATACTTAAACACAACCAAAACACAAGGTACTAGCATACATGGTAGAGATTGGATAGGAGGAAATTATTGGACTAATTATGAGCAGAATGGTTATTCCGATATGTGTTTAGACTCTGATGGTGATTTTATTTGTGATACTGAATACAATATTGGTAATAATTTGATAGATTACTATCCATTGAGTGGAAAAGAAAACGTACCCCCACAAATAATTATTAACGCAAATTTAATAGACGGAAAATACATATTTGTAAACTCTATTAATTTCAGCTATAGTTTTGTAGATAATACTAAATTAGATTCTGCGGAGATATATTTAGGTCAAAATCTTTTAAGAGTAGATCCTGTGAATGGATTGCAAGAGTATCATGATAGAATACTTTTGAATTTACAGAGAGGAAATTATTCTTTAGAGTTCAGAGTTAGAGATATATTTGGAAATAATAATAATAAAAACATAAATGTAGAGCTTCTAATACCAAGATTATTCATATATATTCCAGATTATTGGAACAGTAGTAATTTTGCTGGAGATTTATATAAAATAACGGATTTAAATAATAAGATTTTGATCGACTCTTCTTTTGAATTATTCAAAAATGGAAATGTTGTTGTTAACCAGAGTAATTTGTGGGTTAATGATTCTGAGTATGTCTTGACTCTTCCAATAACCTTCCAGGAGAGCGGATTATACTATTACTACATAATAAATAAGTTTAATGGAAGTAATGAGTATCATAGTACAACTTCTGGAACTATTTATGTTGATTTTGTTGCACCTGATGTTAATGTAACACATCCTGGTAATAGGGTTACTACTAGTTCTGTGAATGTGAATGTGAGTTTCAATCTCTGGGATAATATGGTGATAAGTAGATATGAGGTGTATCTGAATGGTGGTTTGATGTTGAATAATGATTCAAGTGGTATCACTAATGGAACCTACAGTTATCTGTTCCAGAATCTGGGTCCAGGTGTGTATAGTGTTAGAGTGGTTGTTTATGATTTGATGAATAATTCTGATAGTGATAGTGTTACATTTGTGGTTTATGGAGTGCCTGGGGATAGTGATAGAGATAGTGGAACTAATGGAAATTCTAGTTATTCAGTAAGAGGTAATTTCAGTTCAAATGTGAGTAATAATGATTATTGGATTGATCTGAGAGTGGATAGTGCAATATCCTGGAATGTTACATTGGTGGTGGATGGTAATGATGTGAATTCTAGTGTTGGATCAGGATCATCTAATGTGAGTTTAGGTTACACTCATCCTGTATCTAGGAATTCTACATATAGGTTCAGAGTGAATTACAGTGTTGGTGGATCCAGTGTTGTAGCGGAGTATG
>JAVYLQ010000029.1:0-6229 GCA_038740615.1 Candidatus Anstonellales archaeon
TGACAGGTTCATTAGATCTGAAAGGTAGAGTTCTTGCAGTTGGGGGGATAAATCAGAAGATCAGAGCTGCAATAGATGGAAATATATCATATGTTCTAGTACCAAAAGTTTTAGAGCAAGATGTTCTAGATAAAGATCCTAATAGGATAATATATGTGGAAACCTTTGACGAAGTACTAGAATATGCCTTGGATGAGCATCCTGATAAGGGGAAGGTTGTTGAGATGTTTAGAAAATACATACTATCAAATCTCAAACAAGCTTCCTCTCTAGAATCCGTAAAGAGTAATGTTATATGAGCAATCCTAAAGAGGATGTAAAATCTATCTATAAGTACTGTGTAGCTTGCTACAACGGTCACATGGAGAGAGTGAAGAAGGGATGGTATATCCAGCTTACGATACATCATATAGTACCAAGATGCAAGAGAGGGGCGGATTCTGTAGCTAATTACATACCTCTGTGTAGAAACTGTCATGATAATTATCATGAATATCTATCCAAACTTCATATACATCTATCCAAGTATCCCGAATTCACAGCGTCATTGCTGAATTTTATAATTCTACATAATTATTATTATAATCTAGATGGTATAGAAAAGGATTTTGATGAATTTGATAATGCTGTTAAGAATAGATCTTTTAGAACAGCACAGGAGATTCTAGAAAGAATATATGATCGTCTGGCGAATCCGGTGTATAGAACAGTTGAGAGAAAACTAAAAATAGATAGTGAGGGAGAGCTAATAGATATTGCTAGCGATCTCTATGATGTGTTACACAAAATAAGGGTGGCAAGGGCTAAGAAAATCGAAGATATGTATATGTTTGGATTAAAGCTAGAGTATCCAAATTATGATCGTAATGATAATCTTAAAAATGATTTCTATCGAAGATCTGGATCGATAGATATTTAAATAGATTAGAATATCATAAAAATATGATAGATAGATCGAAGATTGAAGAGAGAATAGTAGAGTTCCAGAGAAGAGAAGCTGAACTCAGAGGGATGATAGATGTTCTTGATCAGTGGAAATTGCAAAAAATCGAATTCCAGCGAAGTTTAGATACACTGAATCTTTACCAAGGAAATGTGGTTTACAAATTGTATGGATCAGTAGTAATTCCTATAGAGAAAAGTAAGGCTATTAAAGAGGTATCTACTAATCTAGAGCTAATTGATAATAAGATCAAGGAGTTGGAGCAACAGGTGAAGGTTAAAGGAGAGGCTCTAGAGAGATTGAGAAGTGCACTAGAGCAGGAGCTTAAAGGATAAGTACTGATTCTTGAGGTGTACCATTTTGAATATTTTTTCTCAACGAATCTTAGAATCTCAGGAGATTAAGCAATTTCATAAGTTTCTGAGAGAGGCAAATGCAGTACATACTCATATAAATCCTGATGTGGATGCAATAACCTCTCTATTAATTCTAAAGATAGCAAATTCAAATATTACTCCAGTAACAAATCTCCGACCAATGGAGATAGAATTGTTACGTAACACATTTAAGATACATTCATCATCTAATAAGATAGAATCCAAAATGGATATTGTTGTAGATAGTACAGTAGATCAATCCACATCTAATGCCCCAAAAGTACTGGTGATAGATCATCATTTAACAAGAGATATAGAGAATGTAAAATCCAAGGACTTAAGAACTGTTCATGAGTTATATATAATAAGAAAACCTTGTATAAGTAATGGTTTATTGTTATACAGAGCGTTAATGCAAATAGGAATACTTGAGCGTATGGGAGATACAGAAAGAAATATGTTGAGGATTCTAGCAATAACCTCAGTGATGGGTGATACCGACCACGGGAAATATAATAATGAATTATACACTAATATTTTAAATCATTTATCGGGATCTAACACCACTATTATAAATGATGCAAAGGATCTATATAAACAGCTATATGGGAAGCTCTCCACAGATAGAGACAATACTACAGATAGATGGAATATTCTTTATAATCAAGAGACTGATAGGACATATGGCATTATTGTAGAAAATCAACAAGATACTGGATCAATAGCTAATGATATGTTTAGAAAGCATTCTAAGAATATAGTAGTTGTCTCTAAATATAGAGATTTCTACAAGATTTCGATTAGATTATATAGATCATATGCAAATTATGAACAGGTATTCAATGAGCTCTATAGTGATCTGAAAAATTTGGCTAATAGAATAGATATGGGGCTATCAAATTCTCAGGTTTATGGTGGTAAGCTATATACTGATAAAGATCCAGAGCAATTATTAAGAGATCTGATACACATTATAGACAAGTATTGATTATTCTCTATACCTGTTGATCTTTGCTATGATATATTCCAGGTATATTTCTGGTGTTAACCCAAACTTTACCAGGCCCTACGAATTTAATAAAAACTCCTTCTCCAGAGAATAGACTGGATTTTATACCTTTATTAGGGGATACTATACTCGTTTTCTCTTTCCAATCTATATCAGTACATATAAAATTCATGTTATCCACTAATAGAATTTCATTAGGTAGTAGATTATATTCTCTAATACCACCTTGAGCCTCAAGGAAGATCGTTCCTCTGCCAGTGATTTTACCTATGAAGAATCCTGCTGAAGTTGTCAGTCCTTTAACTATTATATCCCATCCCTTTCCAGTAAGTTCATAATTAAATTCTATTTCACCTATATGAGCCAAATATGCACCATCGTTTATATACAATGGAGAGCCATCTAAATCTATTTTGACTATCTTCCCAACTATCCCGCCCACTACCAACTCAGCTTTTTGTATAGCCTCTATTCTATTCTTGAATATACTCTCTCCCCCTACAAACGCAGATTTAAAAGATTGGAGAAGTGATTTTGTAATTGTTTCCACTTCTATCTTGATATCCCCTCTACTAGCTATAAGAGCACCAGTCTGTGTGTAGATATGTTCACCTGGATTTAAATTTACTATAATGGATTCTGTGTATCCATTCTGCTCTATTTTATAGTCCATAATTTAAAAAGTACTGGATATATTTAAATTCATGATGTTTAACTATTTGGATAATCTAAAGAGACCAGTCTATAACTGGTATCCATACAAGGAGGGTTTTTCCTGGAGATTGATCGATAGATGTATCTCTCTAGCTTCTCAATATATAGATATTCATTCCATAGGGGATCCATTCGTAGGTAGTGGAACTACGCTATTAAGAGCTAAAGAACTCAACATAAAATCCTATGGAGTTGATATATCCCCATTTGCATATCTATTGAGTTATACTAAAACCAGAAATTGGAATTTCAGTGAGCAGGATATTCAGGAAGTTCAAGAACTGAATATCGAAGATATAGATGGAGAAGTGGAGATATTTTTTGAGTTATTTCCTCTGAGTAGAGCTTTTTCCAGATCTAATTATAAGATGCTTAAGAGATTAAGATACTGGGTGGAGACTAAAACAGAGTTGCATTTATTAGCTCTGATAAGAGCTGCAATGGAAGTATCGTACATATACAAGGATGGGGGAGTTATAAGAATTAGAAAGAGGAATACTCCTTCTCTAGAACCTATATTCAAGAAACATTTGATTAGGATGATGAATGAGAGAATAGTCGGCATTTTGCCTGAAGTAGAGATGAAATCAGCATTTGAATTTGATAGATCTGTAGATATAATAATCACTTCCCCTCCATATCTGAATAATATAGATTATACTAAAATATATGGTGTCGAGTTGGCACTAACTACTCTCAGTAGAGACTATAGTACTATAAGAGGTAGGATGATGAGTTCATTTATAAGAAAAGATGTTGATTCGGATTCTATCTTACCTATAAAAACTAAGTACCTTGAAGAGTCATTTGAGCTATTCCGAAGATTTAGAGATCTATTACAGGGTGGGATATTATTCTACAATGTTTCTAATTCTATAATAAATGGTATCTACTATGAAATCGATGTAGAGCTGATGAGGCTCATGGAAGAGGCTGGATTTAGAGAAGTAAAAATAGTTGATAGTATTGTTAGAAAAACTAACATTAATGGAAAACTCTACAGAGCTAGAGAATCGTTGATAATGGCTAGATCTTGATTCTATTATCTCTGCTCTGAACGAAAGGATAGATCAATTTACCAAATATCCTTAAGAATATATTTTTCTGATTGATCAGCTGTATGAGCTTTTTTCTCATAATCTCATTGATTATAAATCTGTTACCAGCATAATTAATAACATTGTTTTTGCCTAATAATTCTTTCAATTCCTGCAATTTACTATTCAATCTATCTATAAACAGATCTCTAGCCGAGCTCAAGATCTCCTCGAATAGTTTTCTGTATTCCTCTTTTAGCACAGGGTAGGAAATAAATGAGAATTTATTTATATATATCTCCTTAAGAACATCCCTAACCATGTATTTAAACATCATTATCACACTCTCATCTTGAATCTTAGGAGTGAATATAAGATCATTATATTGAATCTCTAAATCAATGTACTCAGCGTTCATATTCGGTATTCATATAAAATATATAAAAGCACATCCAAAGATAGCTCTTCTGTAGAATGCATATAAATATTACTGAATTTAGATTTAAATACTTATCGTTTAGATTAGTTTTTCCATCAATAACTTATAAATTCCAAGCAGGATCAGTTACAGCTCTCCAACTCTTCTTTTAATTTTCCTTTTCATTCTTTTTCTCCTTTTCTTTATCCACTTCCATCTCATTCTATTTTTCTTCTTCCATTTCCTAGGTATCGCACCCATTCCAACACCTCAGTTATCTATCCTAGAAATTCTTTTTAAACCTTATTTTTAAGTCTTCTTAATTCCATCAGTACTTGCTCAGCATGACCAGATGGATTTACCCCTCTCCATTCCCTAACCAATTCTCCTTCTGGATTAAATATAAAAGTAGATCTACTATTTACTTTCAATCTGTTATGTAATATTCCATCTCTATCACTCAATAGGATTATCCCTAGATTATATTTGATTTTAAACTTAAGATGTGACTCACATGTATCTTTGCTAACACCGATCACTTCACAATTCTCCTTTTTAAAATCAGGATACTTGGACGAAAATTCCTTGGCTTCTAATGTGCAGCCCGGGGTGTCGTCCTTTGGGTAAAAATATATAACTACCCACTTACCCTTCAGATCAGATAGATTGAACTCTTCAGAATTCTCGTTTTTAAGAACTATATCATATATCATTTCTGCTGATCAGAAGCCATCTTGAAGGATATAGGCAACACAGGTGGTCTAAACCTGATACTCTGACATATCACAGTTGCATGTACAGTTGATATCCAATTTGCATAAGTCATTATAAAAGATAGATATTCGTTAGGAAGTTTCTTAAAATCCCTCCAAGTGTTCAATATATCAGTTCTCTTAAATTTATCTTCATCTACTCTATCATATATCTCCCCTACGATTACTATCTTACCGGAATTTCCATAATCAAATACAGATTCATATTGTATTGCTAGTACTCCTCCATCTAACTCCTTAATATCAATCACTCTAAAACTATAACTAGGAAAAGGTACGTCATTCCTCTCTTTTACAACAGCTACTATCTGGTTGATTACATCTCCTAATAACATATTCTCACCTCAGTTGAACCTCTTAACATCATCATTTCAGTAATACCCCATATCATCATTGCTTCATATATATTGACGAATCTTTTTAAATCTATTCTTATATAGGTATTTATGAATATAATAACTGCTGCTCTCATATATGCTAATGGACCCATACACCTAGGCCATATAAAGAGTACCTATCTACCAGCAGATGTTTTCTACAGATATCTTAAGATCAAGGGAGAAGATGCTCTATTTGTGTGTGCTACAGACGATCATGGGACTCCTATTGTTGTTGAGGCTGAGAGAAAAGGGATTACCCCCAAACAATTAGTAGAATACTACCATCAGAAGGATGAAGACGAATTCAGAAGATTAGGGATAGAATTTGATATATTCCATTGGACTTCCAGCAAGGAAAACAAATTCACAACTTTAGAAATATATCAAGCTCTCAGACAGTATATATACCCAAAGAAAATCACACAATATTATTGTGAAGAATTAGGTAAGTTTATGCCAGACAGATATATAAAAGGTACCTGTAAATTCTGTGGAGCTAAAGATCAATATGCTGACCAATGTGAGGCATGTGGAAAGACTCTCCAAGTGGGAGATCTGATAGACCCTTATTGTACAAT
>JAVYLQ010000030.1:0-5757 GCA_038740615.1 Candidatus Anstonellales archaeon
AGTCCATCTGCTATTCATAAAAATATATTATAATAAAAATAATATTTAAACTTATCTACAGCTTACTTGGATGCTATCTACATATATATCTGTAACAGGCTTAAAATCTCTGTAGACTCTCTCACCCATTCCATTTCTAACTATAGTTCCAACTATCTCAAGAATATTCATCTCGATATTTCTCTCTAAATCACCCTCTAATAATGCCCTAACAGAATTATTCAATCTAAATTCAGATTCCTTTCCGTATCTGAGAATATTGTATTTGAATTTACCATGATTCTGATACTCGCTATATTCTACTCTTAGCAAACCTAATCCTTCTAAATATATTCTACTATCCACTACTAGTTCCTGTTCATCCAATTTTAGATTACTATCCAATCTTATATTATAAATATGGTTTGGAGAAGCAATCAGATAATACCCTTCTGGGATGCTATGGAAAATAATCCCGCCTGTAGCTAATATCTTACAAGTATAATTACTCTCTTCATTCTGATTATTATCAGACATAGATAGTAGTAAGACTAAAGCTAATATCCAATTCATATTTATATTTTTCCTTTCTCACTTTAAAAATCTATGCTTTTTTAGAATATCTACAAATTCTCTCTCATAATGATTAAGCTCAGATGGAACTACGAATGCAAATGGTTTTGTAGAATATACTCTCCCATAAGCTATGATTTCATCTTCATATCCTACTCTAGCTAGAGTAAAGATATCATCACCTAAATCTACCTTGCTGAAGAATTCATCTGTATCTCTGAACATAGGATCAGGTAATACTAGAGTATGCAAACCATTTCTACGATTCTGTTCAATATTATCAAGATATGATCTGATCCCCATATTCACCCAGCTAGCTACACTAACCACTTTACCAAATCTATAGGGACTGAGTCCAGTTCTAGAGATAGCATTAATTATAGATGAATTATGAAATACTCGCACTCTAACCCCTCTTCTGATTGCTTCAAAGTATATCGCAGAATGTGTGGTTGCAAACAGAGGATCCCCAGGAATTAGTATTGCTATATTTCTATCCATGACCTTAAATATTCCACTCTCTAAAAATTCCCGATCTGCAGGCATTGCCTCATATTTATCCAGAATACTTTCAGGCACGTATGATGTGTAAACATCTACATATCTCTCAAATTCCCTAATCTCTCTAATTATCCTATCAGGTAATTCAAAATACAGACCCAATCCTACCAAATATATCATTCTACTATGAACTCAGGTTTATCGGGTAAAGCATATTTCTGCCTTTCCTCTCCAATCTGTATATCTATTTTCATGTAATTACTTAACCAATCTAGATTTCTCTGGAGATATTCATATATCTCATCATGGCGATATGGGAAATATACTGTATAGGCCCTGTTCTTTAACTTAGCTATCAGCTCTTTAGCTTCAGGATATTTAGCGATTATATCTGCTATAGGGGTTTTATCACTTAATAGTTTATAAACTTCGAATTTCCAAGGTTTAGCTATTCCTATTCTAACCTTGCTGAAAGATCTACTATTCCTAAGAGTCTCAAGATCCTGCACAATCTCTCTGAATAGATCTTCAGGATGATAAGCTCTTTGGACTATATTTAATTCAAATTTTTCATCATAAACACTAATCCCAAATAATTTTCTATGTATCATATCAGTAGTAAATGGTATTACAGGGAACATTGCTATATTCCAATATCTAACAATATCTCTAGGTACTCCTCTTAAACCTCTTTTGATAGCCCATTGCAGATCGTTATAGAATTCATAGAATATACTATCAACCACTTTCTTTATCTCATAATTCCTATACATATCTGGTATTGATGCTATCTTGCTGAAGAATCTGTATCTCAACCAATCATCTATATCGCTACCAATATGAGGTTCGCTAAATAATTTAATTATCTCTTCTAATCTCTCTCTTATACCTTTTGATATGTTCTCTGAAAAATTGGTATCTGATTTTATGTCACTATTCGCAACTACAGCCATTCTAATAGTGTCAGCTCCATATTTTTCTATAGCTTTCTTCAGAGGAACTATATTTCCAAGACTCTTACTCATTTTCTTCCCATCCATTAATACAGATCCATTGGTTACTATTGCTTTTGGCCAATACTCTTTATCAAATATAGCTGCATGATTGAATAGATAGAATGTCAGATGATTTGCAATCAGATCAACTCCACTATGTCTACTATCTACCCCATACCAATATAGGAATTCATCTCTCATAGCTCTATGTGCATCATTAATGGGTTCCCCTTTACCATAGAAGATATAATCAAAGAAACTCTCATCTAATTGATCGGGTCTAAAGCTGTTTAGATATGGTGTTAGTAAATAGAATGCCATGTAGATTGTCGAATCGCTTAGAGACTCAACAATCTGAGATTGATCGAATAGAAATCTTGTACCCAAACCTCTGGTTCTAGTACAGGCTTTTCTATCCAACCAGTCGATAGTATTCTCAAATCTAGTTCGAAAATCCTCTGGGATGATTTTCATAG
Organism: Candidatus Anstonellales archaeon; assembly: GCA_038740615.1. Taxonomy (GTDB): domain Archaea; phylum Micrarchaeota; class Micrarchaeia; order Anstonellales; family J096; genus JAADEL01. The sequence goes on from JAVYLQ010000030.1 coordinate 2,525, forward strand.
ACTTCAGAAGCTGTTTAGTCTGCTCTTTCCAATCTCTGTTAGAATAGTCTATAAACCATTGGTTATCAATAACCTTAACAACCACTTCATCACCAGCTCTACTATAGATAGGCCCATTGGCTATGCTATATATCTTTATAGCTGATCCTGATTTGAATAGATTGGTCTTTGTTATTTCTCTAGCTTCTTTTACAGTTGTGTTTAGGGGAATGTGAAATCCGGAGATGAATTCTTTCCTGTAGAACTCTCTATTAGCTTCATCTAGATTTTTTATATCTTTTGGTATGTGGACAGATGCATCACTGAGTTTTCCACCAACAGATATTATTATTGGATATGAGCCGGATATCTTTGAATATTCATAATTATCGAAGAGGGAATGGCCTGGAACACTCATAACTATCCCGGTACCCTCCTCAGCTTTCACTATATCACCATGATACACAGGAACATACACGTTAAGCAATGGTACTTTTACTCTCTTACCTATAAGCACTCTCCCTTCAAGACTCTCAATTTCTTTGTAATTCTGGAACTGATATTTTAGTCTCTCCCAAGCCTTTTTACCAACAACGATTCTAGTTTTATTATCTAATTCTATCACCAGATAGGATTCATCACTTCTAATCCATATATTAGTTATCCCATATATTGTTTCGGGTCTCAGTGTTGCTGCAACCAAATATCCAAATTCACTCTCAAACAGAACCCCTACGTACTCCTCTATTTCAGGATCAACATCCCCTTTAGTATCATGCGCACCTACTGATGAATTGAGTTTTGGACTGAACGGTATTGGATGTTTACCTTTTATTAAATATCCCTTATCGTACAGTTTCTTCATCTGCCATTGGATAAATCTCTCAAAATACGGATCGAAAGTATAGAATTTCCTACTCCAATCTATCATAAATCCCATCCTTCTCATACCATCTTCTATTTCTCTAGCAAAGAACATCACAAGATCCTTGGGATCTGTTAATTTCTCATATTCTTCCCTCTGAATCCCATATATTTTCTCAAAGATATCGAACAATTCTCTATCTCCTTCTCTGATTCTATCAGCCATAGCCACTATAGGAGTACCGGTCACATGAAATCCCATAGGAAACAGAACTGAGTAACCCATTAGTCTGTAAAATCGAGCCATTATATCAGCTATAGTATATGTTCTGGCATGTCCTATATGTTGGGGACTATTTGGGTAAGGAAATGCTGCAGTTATAAAATATTTTTTATCACCAGTTCTTCTAGCTATATGCCTCCCCTCCTTTTCCCATAACTCCAATAACTCTTTCTCATAATCCATACTTATACTTAGCTAGATATATTTAATAAATTTGTACTATAACTCACTATGCCTAAAATACGAACTCTGGAATCTCTGTTAGAGCTCAACACAATATAGAAAGATTCTGGCATATCTGCAATTTTTATTTCCTCTGATATCTTGGTTCCTGAATATTTAAATATGCTATTTTCACTCCTAAAAGATCTAAAGTTCTGAAATTGGGAGTGGTCCATAATACTAACCAATATGGGCACATTTGACTCTATACTTAGATGTATGCTACCTCCCCTGGGTAAATTATATTTATCTATCTTGTAGTAACTATAGCTGTGCTCGGTGATATCTATTTGGTCATCTATATACTTAAACTCTGCATATTCACAGAAATTAGATAATTCAATTACAAGCCAATATGCACTTGAGTTGTAGTAAGTACACCCATACCTCCTGTAGAGATCTATTATATTGATATTCCCTCCATCTATCTCTGTGATAGGACACCTGTTATCAGTAGATATCACTGGACCTTCCTGAACATAGAAACCATAATACCTAGTTTCTCTGTCTAACAACCCTTTCCAATGTGAAGGTGCAAATTCTCTTATTTTCCGTATCTCCATTTTCACATCAGAAGATGTTGGATAGAGAACCTCTTCAACTATAAGGAAATTGTAGAAATTATTAGATTTTATGTATTTATCATAATCACTCTGAAAATTGTAGTGACTAATCGTATATTTTTGTACCATACTATCATATCGGATTTTAGAGTATCTATTCAAAAACTGACATTCTCTTAATTCAGGCAGTCCTAAACTAGCTCTCTCTAGATTTATGTATTTAAAAAAATCTCTCACCCAATCATCAGTAGGGATAAATCCTTCTGAAGGTTTTGGATAGGTTGGATGAGTATTAACTCCAGCGGTTATAGATCCATCCACACTATAATAAGTTTTTCCATCTAAGGATTCAGAAATACTAAATATTACATTCGAGAAATAGATTAATATACTAGAAATTAATCTTAGTATGTTCGCCACAAGAGCCGGTTGTATAAGCGCAAGTAATATTAATAATGCTAGAATAAATATTATGCCATCAATTATCTCTTTACACGAACTGTTCATAATTATCTATTTATTATGATAAAGATCAGGGCAGATCCAGCAACCAGAGCTATAGCTATTACTATAAGTAATAATATTATTATAGCTAATATAAAGAGTAACTTTACTGATGAGAGAATGGATTTGAGAACATTGAACAATTTTAACAAAACTATAACGATCCTATAGATTGGCGACGCTATTCTTACCATTAATGTTTTAGTAGAGGATTATTTAAAAAGATTTTTGTGGATATGTATTTGTGATAATTGCTGGAATCGATGTTGGTTATAGGAATATTGATAAATATTACATTTTCAAAGGAGTTATAATGTATTATATTTATGATGGTGACAAGTTGGTAGATAAGAGAATAGAAATCTCTAAGAAAGAGGCCTATCTTGATAGTATGTATGATGTGGATAGATATAGGGTAGAACTTGAGCGGGAGCTTGCTGATAGAGCTGTTGCTGATTATATATTGATAGATGGTCATTTAGATAGTAGGTTTTTTAGTATCTGCAATAGGATAAATAGATTCTGGATACCTAAGAGAGTAGAAACACAGGAGATATATATCGATTCGGATATAATTGTAAGAACTTTTGGTAAGGAAGGGTTTAAATATAGAATAGAGACATTTCCAGATAACCGAGATAGTTTGGAGAGTTTAATTAAACTCCTAAATACCAGCGCCATAATTTACCCATTCATTCTAGCTGAAGCGGATAGGTTTTCAATTGTTAAGGATCGGGAAATCCCATTCAATCTGAAATTACTAGTGCTAACTGGTAAGGTGCATAGGAGATTGCTAAGAAGATAGGTTTAAAAATACT
>JAVYLQ010000031.1:0-5284 GCA_038740615.1 Candidatus Anstonellales archaeon
CCTCTATTTTTAGCATCTTTTATAGCATTAAGTATTACATTAGGCCTATAATTTGATCCTGCATTATTCTTGTACTCCATCCAATATACTACAACATGTATCTTTCTTTTAGCCGATGGGCAGGAGACTATATATAACACCATTCTGAAGAATTCAAGAGATATGTTGGTATTTGCTAGGGTTGATAATCTAAATACATCATATGATCTACCTGTTGGATATACGATAAGTGGTAATATCTTTCTTGAATACAATTTAGAATGAGACCTCTATATAGATTGGAATTTATATATTTAATAAACGAGCTAAAGATAGTAGAAGGTCAGATTCTAGATAATGCCTATAGATATGGGGATATCTATAGAATAAAATTCAGAACACATTCAATAAACATCCAAATCCCTCTCAGAATAAATATTGCCTATTTACATTATCCTAGTGAGTCTCCTGATAGGATAGTTCAGCTGTTGAAAAAGTATTCTGGTAGTAAATTAAATAAGATAGATCTTGTAGATATGGATAGATTAGTGAAGTTGGAATTTGATAGATTTAACATGTATTTGGAATTCTTTGGTAAGGGAAATCTCATAATAGAGGGGGATGAGGGTAGATTCCATACAAACTATCCTAATCCAGGAAAGACTAAACCTCTGGATCAGATCAAGTATGATGGAAATATAGAGAGATATATATCAACTGTATTTGGAAAGATATATGTGGATTATCTCAGAAATAGAATAACTGGTGATCCATTAGCAGATCTTGATTCTATCCGGAGTGAGCTTGCCCCTTACCATAAGGATAGAGAATTTAGAGTACTTCCACAGGAAGGATATAGTAGAGCAAACTCACTGAGCCAACTCATAGAGAATTATTATGAGAAAAAGATAGAAATAACTTCTGATAGATATGAGAAATTAATTGCTAGTAAGGAGAAATTGTTAAGAGATATAGAAGAGACAGAGATCAGAGCTAGGGAGTATCAGAAAATTGGAGAACTAATACTACAGAATTACGAGAGAGTTGAGGAAGAAATAATTAAAAATCGAGGAAAAGGTAAGATACAGATTGAGCTCTAATCTATTTCGATTTATATAGGTCGGATCTAGCCTTTACTCGATCGCTATCTCCTGGGTAATCGATTTTCAATCTTATTATAAAAAGTCTTATCACAATCTGAAAGACTACAGAAAACTTTAGCACATCCTTCCCTCTCTCTAGCTGATCATTTGATGCTTTTAAGAACAGGCTCAAGATGTATTTTGCATAACCAATTATATCCTTGGGATTTTCACTCTCTTCCTCTATAAATAGATTCATCATTTCACGTAGTTTAGATATGATATCTCTAGCATCTTGATATCGTTGCATCTCTAGATTTTTGAGCAATCGATAAGAGAGATCGATCATTTGCGCAAATTCGGATAAAGATATGCTCCTAACAGCTTCCTCATCCTGGGAAGTATATTGGATAGGTACATCTGGATAGAGTTCAGGATATTCTGATAATAATCTTTTGAACTGTTCATTCACTATCATCAGAGCTCGCTCTTCTATTATATACATCTTCACCCTGAATTCGGATAGACTTCGTATCAATTCATCGTAACCTATAGGCCATGTATTCGTCCTAATTACATTCTGTATATCTCTCATACATCTATCAAATAGTTCTCTATTAATATCTGGATCTTTAGCCAGCTTCTGGAGCTCATCTACTAGTTTCTTTAACTCACTAATTATCGCTACATGATACGATCTATCCTTTATCCCTGTTCTAAGAAGTCTAAGTACAAACCCTATCCTATCATCAACACTATATATTTGAGTCAATCTATTCAGAGATTCAGATAGTTCTATTGTTGAGAAAGATCTTATAGTATCTACTCTAACCTCTGCTTTGGTTATGCTCTCTTTCTTTATCAGTTCTTCCACATTTCTCCTATCTTTAAATATTTGTGGCATTGATGTTAGTTACATTAAACTGTTTTTAAATAATACTCTTTCATCAACAGTGCACTCCTTTCCAAATCTGGTGTTTCAAGGATTACATTTATATCCAATCCCAACTCTTTAGAGATATCTATAAACATTCTATAATCAGGTTGATATCTCTCTCCTAGATTTAAATGTCTCCTCTCTCCATTGTGATTATAATCTATTTCTGAGAAATGGATATGTAATTTCTCTATTCTATCCACGGATTTAAAGAATCTATAGAATTCTGAAGATTTGGTAAAATCAAATTCTCCAGTAGCATGCATATGTGCTATATCAAATACTGGTAGAACATCCAGATCTTCATATAGTTTGATTAATTGAGATAGACTTCCAAAACCCTTCTTCTTCCCTCTACTCTCAGGACCTAACTTACATCTGATTGAATTTTGCTCTCTAAATTCCTCAATTTTAGAATATCTCTCTCTTACTATTTTATAATTCTGCTCCTCTCCAAGGATATCTATCATATATCCTGTGTGTATAGCAGTTACATACCCCCCTGCTCGATCAGTTATCTTTAGAGCTCTAATTATGTGTTCTTCAGAATTCGTTACAACCTCCTTATCTCTGGATAGAAGATTTATGTAATATGGGGCATGCGAAGATATAGTTACACCCAGATCTTCAGCAATTCTACCTATAGATGATGCCATCTCTTCACTCATCTTCACTCCATGTACAAATTCTAACTCCATACTATCTAAACCTAAGGATTTTACATATCTAATCCCCTGTTCTGAATTACATCTCTTACAACCTACTGGAATTCCTGCAACTCCAAATTTCATAAATTAATCAGATCAACAATTTTAAAAAACAGAAATGGAAAAAGAAATTATGATCAATCTTATGTTAGCTATGTTATTATACATAATTTTCTTAAATGTACTTATACACGCTATGAATTCTTATGTTTATATACCTGTCAGAATGATAGCTCTGGATACAGCTATAAGATCAGATATTGAGTATTTTAGCTGATGGTTCCCTACAAATTACTCGGTGTTATTGAATAGTAGGCCAGGACCTTCCTTTATCTTCTTATGAATAGACACAGTCTGTATAGCATGTCCAAATATCCAATACTTACCTGTACCGGTATCAACTATTAACACATCCACTGAAGGATCGTAGGTTGTGTTGTGCAGATGTATCTGTAGATCCATGCTATCTACTCTTATAACCAACTCTCCATGAGTGGTTAGGAGATCGTAAACGTATTTGCCGTGCATAAATAGTTTATATTTGTAAGTCTTTAAATAATTAATCAACTTACTTAAGTTGTGACTTAATCCAATCAAAATACTCCTCCCTACTTTGATCTAGATTCACAATAGGTTTTGGCCTAGAGAATTCTAAATATCTATTAATATATTCTCGATTAGGATCAAATTTTTTCTCTTGAATTAGAGGATTAAACACTCTAAAATACACTGTATCAGTTCCACAGCCAGCCACCCATTGCCAATTCCCAACATTTTGAGCTAGATCTGCATCAACTAATTTTGAATAGAAATACCTCTCACCCAATCTCCAATCAATCTTTAGATTCTTTGTTAAGAAACTTGCAGTTATCATTCTTAATCTATTATGCATCCAGCCTTCCCGGGATAATTGCTTCATACCTGCATCAACTATATCTATTCCTGTCTCACCATTTTTCCAAGCTTCAAACAGGTTCTGATCTCTTGACCATCTAACATTTCTCCATTTAGGATTCCATTCCTGATCAATAATATTTGGAAAATTCCATAGTAATAGCCTGTAAAAATCACTCCAAGCTATCTCTGAAATGAATTGGTTATTATTTTTAGCTATATACATTGCCATTCTGTGTGATATAGCGCCAACTCTTAAATATATTGAAATCTTCGATGTCCCTTCCTTAGCCGGATAATCTCTATCTCTTTCATAATCAACTCTCTCTAAAAAATCTTTCAGATAATATAATACTTTATATTCATCTTTATAATACCTCTCTTCTATTTCAGATACTCTATAGCCTCTATATATCATTTCAATATCTATTTTATTATCCCATTCTATAGTGCCCAAACTGCTTAATACTTCATCCACATTATAGATTGTAGGATGTGCAGATCTATTGAACGCTGTTCTATAGAAATGTGTAAAACTGGAGAATTTCCATTCCGAGGGAGGTGTTGGGAATTGCCATACTGGAATCAATTTAAATTTGTATTTGCGCTGTAGCTTTCTAAGATTTTCAAACCTATCTCGGTTTCTAGGTTCTGGATCTAGTGAGTAATATATTGTGTTTGGCTTTACTTTCATAATAAATCTACCTAGCTCCTCATATCTAATCACTATCAATTCTTTACCATACTTTTTAAGCTTGTTATTGAACTCATAGACATACTTGAAAAATATGCTCTTGAGATTTATTCCATGTTCTTGCTGATTATAATCATCATATATAAATATAGGTATTGTATCAGATTGCAATAATTCATTATCGTAGATTCTAAAATCTCTAGTCAATATGGAGAGATTCATCAAAAAATGTTAAATAGAAAAGATTTTTAAATAAAATTGTTATCATATTAAGCATGTACATATGGTTTGTTTTGGCGTTATTAATTGCAAATATCTATGCTAATCCATCTCAATGTTATGCTTCAAATCTTCAGGAGTTTATTGATAGTGTAAATAATCCAAATTGCGATATTATCACAATAACTAATAACATAAACGTATATAGTGATGTTGTAATATCGGGTATTTCTGATAAAACAATAGTTTCAGATGGTGGGCGTTTCACACTCCACAATGGTGCTCGTATCAATTTTACTGATTCTTCAAATTTAATTTTCAGAAATATAAATGTTACTAGGGGAAATATTGGTCGAGACCGTCATTTTAATATTATAAATGGGACAAATATTACAATTATTAATTATACTCATACATATTTTACGTTCAATTCACTTTATATCTTAGGATCTAAAGATATAACAATTCAAGATATCGATTCACATTTTAATAGTGAAGCGATTATAGTAGATTCTACCAACAATATAACCATTAAAAATTCAAAATTTAGCTATGCTGGAAATATTCTACACATATTTTATTCTAAAAATATAAAGATAGAGAATGCAAGTTTTATAAAAACAAATCGATATTGGGGAAGGGGGGTGTTTATTAGTAATTCAGAAGGAGTTCTAATGGATAACATAACATTTATCAATAGCAGCATTAACCATCTAAGATTTTATAACTCAAAAGATATTTTGTTGAATAGAATGAAAATGTCTGATTTTAT